>NZ_FQWY01000058.1 GCF_900129805.1 Thermosyntropha lipolytica DSM 11003 | reverse complement strand
GTAATCTTTTCAGGGCAAGTGGGGAGACCCGGATAAGGGCGCGAGTTCCTGTTTCTTGGGACAGGGGCTATGGGAGTGCTTAAATACCGCCTGCTGGGAATAGGCACTCTCTGAAATGGCGGACTATAAATAGCCCAGCTGCTCAAACTGTTCAGTTTTGCACAGTTTGGGTAACCAGGAAGTATGGCTGATAATAATCAACCGGCAGGCATAAGCGAAGAAAAAATCAACCGCATAAATGAACTGGTCCGCAAAAAGAAAACAATAGGATTAACAGAAGAAGAACTAAAGGAGCAAAAAGAACTTTATGCGGAATTTTTAAGCAATATACGCAAACAGGTAGAAGTTCAGCTTTACGCGGCAGGATTTACTAAAAAACCAAAAAACTAGGCCTAAAAGGCCTAGTTTTTTTATCCTTCTCCTAAATAAGCTTTTCTTGCTTCATCATTATTACGCAGATTTTCCGCCGTATCACTTAAAACAATATTTCCAGTTTCCAGAACATACCCCCTATGGGCTATACTCAATGCCATATTGGCATTTTGCTCCACCAAAAGTATGGTAAGTCCGTCTTTTTCATTCATTTCTTTTATGAAAGCAAATATCTGCTCCACTATTATCGGGGCTAGTCCCATCGAAGGCTCATCCAGCATGAGCAGCTTGGGTTTGCTTAAAAGAGCTCTTCCCAAAGCTAACATCTGCTGTTCACCTCCGGACAAAGTCCCTCCCAGCTGTTTTTAGATCGTAAAAAATAAAAAATACCAGGCCCTATAGTTTTTTCATAAGCTATTCCCTTTCTTTCTCCCATAGTCGCACCAACATTTTAACACATCATGTCTCCTTATTTGACAATATACAGCAAAGTAAAATTTTCTATAGTCTATGGATAATTTTTCCTATATAACTTACAGGAGTAAAGATGCAAAAAATAACATATAAATTTAGCAAACAAGGATTATGTCGGAGGTGTTCATATTTGGCTAAGATACGACATGTATTTCCCGGAGGCAATACCTGCCAGGGTTTTTACTCTTTCTACGATTATATGGTATCCCCCCAGGTGCAAAGAAAATTTGTCCTCAAGGGCGGGCCAGGAGTAGGCAAATCTACTTTTATGAAAAAAATGGGAGAAGATTTTTACAAGCAAGGTTTCGATATAGAATATCACTGGTGTTCTTCTGATAACAACTCATTAGATGGTGTGGTAATCGGAAATCATCAGTTTTGCTTTTTAGACGGAACAGCTCCTCACATCGTAGATCCCAAGTTTCCTGGAGCAGTAGATGAAATTATAAACCTGGGGCAATTCTGGGATTTAGATAAAATAGCCTGCCATCGCGACCAGATTGAAAAGCTAAGCCAAAATATAGCCCGGTGTTTTTCCCGAGCTTATATGCGTCTTAAAGAGGCCAGCATCGCCTATGAAGAATGGAAATCTTACTTCGAGGAAGGAGTAGATACGGGAGCAGTAAAACGCAATATAAGAGCGCTGACGGAAGATTTTTTGAGCAATACCAGCGAAAAAAAGGGAAAAACCAGACATCTGTTTCCTGGTGCCATCACTCCCGAAGGAATGGTAACCAAAATAAATAGCCTTCTCAGTGAAGATACAGCTATTTTTGCCGTCAAAGGAAATCCAGGAAGCGGAGTAGATAAGCTGTTTGCTTACACCTTAAACATCATAGAAATACAGGATATAGAGGCTGAAATATATCATAATCCTTTTTATCCTGCGGAAATAGATTTAATCCTGCTTCCTATAAGCAATAGAGCTCTGCTTAATATTTCAGGATATATATTTGCTTATGCCCCCCTCATCCCGGGCAGCAAATATAAACGCCTGTTGGATTTTGACCAGTTTGTAAGCAAGTCCTTAATAGATTCCTATGCCCAACTGATACACAGGGCTCAGGAAAGGGTAGAAGCAGGAATTAAAGAAGCTGTCTATTTTATAAACACCGCCAAAAAATATCATGATGAACTGGAAAGCTTCTATATACCATCTATGGACTTTGCTGCCATAGAAGAACTGCGGCAAAATATCCTGGAAAAACTAATAAATACCCTGGAAAAATAGAGGAGAAAATAATAAGGCAAAGCTTATCTTTACCAGCTTTGCCTTAACCATTTAAAAAATTATGACTTCAATTTTTTCCCCTTTGAGCAAACCCTGTTTTTCATAGGGAATATGCAGATAACCATCAGCCATGGCCAGAATACTCATCATACCTGATTTACCCAAAAGCGGCCAGGCTTCCAGTACCCCGTCATTATCCCTCAATACAACGGGAATAAAATCATCTCTTCCCGCCTGGGAAGAAATATTAGCCTGTAAAACCGCCTCGGTTTTCACCGCCTGACTTCCGCTTAATAGAGGTTTTAGTAAAACATAAAAAATAGTTAAGGCGGAAACTGGATGTCCGGGCAATCCAACCACCAGTTTCCCCCCTATTCTGGCTCCCATAGTAGGCTTTCCCGGCTTTACAGCCAATCCATGAAATAAAAGCTTAACCTCAGGAAAACTTTTCAGCACCTGTAATGTAACATCCATAACTCCTACCGAACTTCCCCCGGAAATCAACACTATATCATTTTCTCGCAAAGCCACATTAAGGCAGGCTTTAAGTTCATTAAAATTATCTCTTACAATAGGATAATTCCTAGCTGCACATGAGCAGGCCAAAACTGCAGCTGCCAGGCTGTAGCTATTAACATCCCTTATCTTAGCCCCATCAGGCTTTTCCTCCACCGGAATTATCTCATCCCCGGTGGAAATAATACCTACCCGATAAGGCATAAATACTTCTACTTCCGCTATCCCCAGCGAAGCTAGAAATCCTATATCCTGAGGTCTTAAAAATTTTCCTTTTTTAAAAAGCTCCTGCCCTTTTCTCGCATCTTCACCCTTCTGAATAATGTTTTCTAAAGGAGCTACCGGCCGGTTTATCAAAACGGTATCTTCCCCTAACTTTTCCGTGTATTCTACCATAACCACAGCATTGGCATTTAGAGGAAGCATCCCCCCTGTAGGTATCCATACACATTTCCCCTCCTCCAGGGCCAAATCAGCCTTTTCCCCCATTTTTATTTCCCCTATATATTGCAAAAAAGCAGGCATGCTCTCACTCGCCCCAAAGGTGTCTTTGGCTATTACGGCATAGCCATCAACGGTAGAGCGGTCAAAAGGAGGCATATCTTCCGGGCAGATAATGTCCTTAGCCAATACCTTATTCCAGGCCTCATTGATCTTAATTTTACCTGATGCCGGCCGGGGAAGGTTATCCTTTATGCAGCCTAAGGCTTCTTCATATTTTATTACCTTAAAAAATTCCGGCATAACCAACACCTCAAACCAAATTTAAGTATAATTATAAACAATTAAAGCCCTATGTGGTGATTAAACACTAAACATTATTACACAAATAAGCTAAAATGTTTTTAAAAACTAAAGGGGAAAAAAACATGGCACGCAAAGTTTATATTGACAACATCCCGTTAGATGAAGCTTTAGAAAAATTTATGCAGGAACTCGAAAAATGCTCTTATTTTAAAATAGAAGAAGAAGAAATAGATACCATAGAAGCACAAGGCCGTATCTTAAGCCAGGCAGTTTTTGCTCGCCTTTCCGCGCCCCATTATCCGGCAGCAGCCATGGATGGAATAGCGGTAAAAGCTGTTTCTACTTTTGGGGCTACGGAAAATAATCCCGTAATGTTGCAACCGGGTAAAGATTACATAGAGGTAGATACAGGCGATTATGTACCGAGAAACTTTGATGCGGTGATAATGATTGAAGAAGTCAACTTTATCGACGGTCAGGCCCAGATAATAAAACCTGCAGTTCCCTGGCAACATATACGTTCTATTGGCGAGGATATAACCGCCGGTGATATGATCTGCCCAGCCTTTACCGAAATAGGGCCAGAAGAAATCGGCTCTCTTCTAACTGCTGCCGTAAATAAAGTAAAGGTAGTAAAAAGGCCTTTAGTAGCTATAATACCTACCGGAACCGAACTTGTTAATTACGGGGGTTATAATATGGCACCCGGAGAAATTATAGAATCTAACAGCCAGGTTTTAGGAAATTTATGTAAAAAATGGGGTGCAGACTATATACGCCGCCCTATAGTTCCTGATGATAAAGACCAGCTTCTGCAAGCAATAGAAAATATCAAAGACCAGGCAGATATGATAGTTATATGTTCCGGTTCTTCTGCCGGCAAGGAAGATTATACAGCAGAAGTAGTAAATAAAGCTGGTAAACTGCTGGTACATGGCATAGCCATACGCCCGGGTAAACCTGCTATACTGGGAATAATTGATAATAAGCCGGTAATAGGCGTACCCGGCTATCCAGTTTCTGCCCACTTAATATTCAATATTTTTGCTAAACCGGTAATATATAAGAAACAAAGGCGTACTCCCCCTCCCGAAAACATTGTTACCTGTAAAATATCCCGTAAGCTTTCTTCTCCTATGGGGGTAGATGAATTTATCCATGTCAATGTTGCCCGTATAAAAGAAAATTACATCGCTTATCCTCTCAGCAAAGGAGCTGGGGTGACTACCACCCTGGTAAAATCAGATGGCATCTTGCATATACCGCGGGGAAGTGAAGGGCTGGAAGCTGGAAGCCCATGTAATATAATACTGAAAACTCCTCTTTCTCGCATAGACAAAACCCTAATCTCTATCGGAAGCCATGATATAGCCCTGGATATACTGCGGGATGAGCTTAATAAAAAATATAACCTGAGATTAATCTCCAATCATACCGGCAGCATGGGAGGAATAATGTCTTTAATGCGAGGTGAAACTCATTTTTCCGGTATTCACCTTTTAGATCCCCAAACCGGTGAATATAATAAGAGCTATCTTAAAAAATATCTTCCCCGGCAAAAATGGATACTCATCCATCTGGCCAAACGGATACAGGGCCTGATAGTAAAAAAAGGCAATCCTTTAAATATCAAAAAACTTGCTGATTTAACTAATCCGGAAATCCGCTTTGTAAACCGGCAAAAAGGTTCCGGCACCAGAATATTGCTGGATTATCTTTTGCAAAAAGAAAATATCCACCCCGACATGATAAATGGATATAATCATGAAGAATATACTCATTTATCAGTAGCTGCAGCCATAAAAGGAGATGCCTGCGATGCAGGTTTGGGTATTTACGCCTCGGCCAAAATAATGGGACTCGATTTTATTCCTATTGCGGAAGAAAATTATGATCTCTGTATTTTAACTGATATCGTAGATGAAAAATACCTGCATTTTATACTCAGCATCATAAAAGACGAAGAATTTGTGCAAAAACTAACTTTTATCGGCGGATATGACCTAACGGAAAGCGGAAAGATGATAGATCAAAATTAAATATAACATTATTTTATTAAATATATAATTTTTATATATACATTATGCTTTTCATTTTTGGCAAAAGGATTTTAACTTATCCTAGCGAATTTTTTCGATATATGCCTTTTAAAAACAAGTATTGCGAACAAAATTAATTCGCTAAAATTAATTTTGTTCTCATAGCAAAATATGTGGGGAAAGGAGAGGGTGATGGATGCAGGTTACCAGAAGACAGTTTTTAAAGGTAACCGGAGCTACGGCAGCTGCTCTAGCTATCACTGATCTGGGTTTTGACACCCAAAAAGCTAAAGCCGCTGTAAAAGAACTCCGCATTAAAGATATCACACCTGTTCCAACCGTATGCCCGTTTTGTGCATCAGGCTGCGGTTTGGTAGTCTATGCGGAGAACAAAGAAGGCAGCGAAACTAAACTTTTAAGTGTACAGGGGGATCCTGACAATCCTATCAACCAGGGCTGTGCCTGTCCCAAAGGATCTGCCATGTTCAACCTGAGGGAGATTTACGATCCTCATACCGGCAAACAGATTATAAATCCCAAACGGGTACAAAAGCCTTTGTATCGCGCTCCCTACAGCGAAAAGTGGGAAGAAAAAGACTGGGATTGGATGCTTAATACTATTGCGGAGAGGGTTAAAGAAACCCGGGACAAGAGCTTTATCCACAAGGAAAACGGCATTATAGTCAACCGTAC
>NZ_FQWY01000012.1 GCF_900129805.1 Thermosyntropha lipolytica DSM 11003 | reverse complement strand
CTGGAGGTTGATATGGAGATGAAAAAAACTAAAGGTTTTAAAAAAATATTAGCAGGTGTTGATAAGGCTAATTTTAAAGTTTTATTTATCGCAGGGCTTCTTTTTCTGTTTGCTACCGGTTTTTTTATGGTAAATGTTAATGATGTAGCAGCAAATGAAAAAGTAGTAGCAGGTAATAAGGTGGTAGTGTTTAAAATTGAGGATTTCAATTATTACTTAGTTGACCTTGATAATGACAAAGTTGACACAGTCCGTATGGATACCGCACCAAAGATTTATCCTCCCGGTAGAACTTTTGTACCAGTTAGATTTTTAGGCAATGCACTGGGAGTAGATGATAACAATATAACATGGCAGGCTAATACCCAGACTGCTATATTGAAAGGCAATAAAACTTTAAAATTACAGATAGGTAATAAGACTATGTATAGCAATGATAAGCCCGTCCAGATGGACGTAGCACCCCTCATTCAACATCCTGGCAGAACGATGTTACCTGCCAGATATGTTGCAGAGGGGTTGGGCTACATCGTTGAATGGGACGCCAGGAACCAGATGGTTATAGCCTATCCCGAAGGACAACCGAAGCCTGATGTAAATAAAATCAAAGAAATAATAGAGCAGAAAATTAAGGAACAGCATGAACAGCTTTTACAGGGTGATGGGTATTATAACGATGAATTGAAGCGTAATGTCAGAGGGTTTGTTTTATTCGAGGAAGGACAGAGATATGGTCATATGGCACTTGATAAACATATAAAGATTGACCCTTCCGGCAGAATAGTGGCAGACTTACCTAGAGCACCCAAAGGGACTAGATGGTATTTAGATGTGAATTACACGGTTAAAGAGAATGGAGAGGAAAGGACATACTGGAAGCCATTTGAGGAAAAATACGGTACAAGTTATTTTGAAGGTGGTCATTACGAAATTCAGATGGTAAAACCGCTTAATCAGATTATTGAAGGTTATTTACATGTTGGTCTAATCGCTGATGGTAGGTCGGCTACTAATGGTCGCGTAGTCTTATACCTGCATACTGGACAGAGATATGACCGAAAATAAGGGGGTAAGATTTATGCGGAAGGTACTATCATTAGTCTTGCTTGTATCTTTAATTTTTGGGTTTATTTACTGCCCAGCACCAAAACCTGTATTTGCCAGTAGTTTAAAGCAAATAGACTTCTCCGCTCCCAAGCCTGATGGCGAGCCTTTAGGTAGTTCTATGAGTTTCCCTATGTTTGAATTCTGGCATTATTCTGGAGGTTACTGGAAAGCAGGATTAGCTGGCGGGGACGCTATTTTATGGGATAAAGATGTAGCTAAAGCTATTAATGATACGGGCGAAATACCCTACCAGAAAACAATCAAAAATCAAGTTCCCTTACCGCAGGCGGTAAAGGACTATCTGAAACAGGGAGGCAGACCAGAAAGCATAAAATTGTGGTTTGAGTTTTTAGGTGGTGTAGAACCAGAAGAAATATTTGTAGATGGAAAAGTAAGTTATAGAGTAACAAATGATTATGTAGAGATACAGCTTTAGCTATATTTGGAGATGAGAAGGAGAACAAGGGGTATTAAAAAACAGGTGTATAGGATTTAGTTTATATGTTATATAATTGAAGACATGAAAAAGTATGTCCTTTCTTTGGATTGTTTTTGGGGTGTTTAGTTAACAATACCATAAAGGGATATACTTTTTCTATTTTTCTATTTACTCTTGCTTAAGCAGGGTTAAAAGCTATCGTGCAGCAATTTCGTTCTTCTTTTGTGTCGTTCTAAAACGACACAAAAGAACCGTCCCCTTGTGTCTGCTGGTCTACTTTTGTTTCCTGTAATCTTTCCTAAGCCCTTTTCCCCCTGTAAACTCAGCAGGAATAGACGAAGTTTCCGGAATAGAGTACTGCAAAGCCCCGGAAGGGCAGTTATCGATATTGCGCATAATAGCTACCGGATCAGCTCCTTTAAGATTTACCCAGGGCCTTTTCTCAGGAGCAAAAACCTCGGGAAGGTTTACGAAGCAGTTGGTATCATGTATGCATTTATCCGGATACCAGTAAACTATAAGGTCAGAACTCACATATTCGCGCATATTGCCAGTCCCTGCTTCCTCTTTACCCTCTCTAATATCGCTAAAAATAGGTAGAAAAATATTGGGGATATTTTTTCTCTTTTCCTGTATGGCCTCTACTAACCGTTCAGCAAAAGCTTCTGCTTCTTTAAGTTTTGCCCCATCAGGTTTTAACCTTACCCTCAATCCCGGTACTACATGCATACGCAGGGTAAGCAGCCTCTTTTCAATATTCAAAACTGCTTCTCCGCTCCAGCCATAAGAACCAAAAGCTGCTGCTACCAGCTGCTGATGTACCACCGGTGACAAACGGCTCAGGAAATCCCAGACCACAGAAGGAGCATCCTTGTTGATGGTAGGAGAACCTATAAGCAAAGCACAGGCATCTTCTAGATCTGCCAAAATTCTGGCATATTCAACACTTTCCAGATCATAACATCTTATCTCAAAATCGCCCAACCGGCTCATAGTTTCTATAATCTTATCCTTAAGCAAAGTGGTATAACCGTAGGCACTTGCATATACTATGACTATTTTAGGAATCTCCCTTGCCGGCAAAGGTTCAGACCATTTACGGTAAAGTTCAATATATCTTTGCGGCTCTTTCCTCAATAAAGGCCCGTGAGCAGGACATATCATCTCGATTTCTAAACCTTCCAGCTTGGTCATGGTGGCATAAACCTGCTTTTTAAACGGATGCATTATCTTGTCATAATAATAGGCAAAATCATGCATAAAGCTGTCTCCTATAATATCATCAAAAAGCCTCTCATCTGCATAGTGGCTGCCGAAGGAATCACCAGAAAAAAGTATTTTTTCTTCTTTTAAATAGCTGTATATGTTATCCGGCCAGTGCAGAAGAAGAGCACTTATAAAATGAAGGGTCTTTCCTCCCAAATCAAGCTCTTTTCCATTGCCTACCCGTTTATATTTAAAATCACGGTTTAATATTTCATGTAAAAATTCAACTGTATTGGGATGAGCAACTACTGTCATTTCGGGGTTAAGTTCAAGGATTTTTTCTACGGCTCCGGCATGATCAGGTTCAGCATGTTGCAACACCAGATAGTCTATGTTTTCAATCGGCATAATAGCCTTTATCCGCTCTATAAACTCATCGGCAAATTTAGCTTTAACAGTGTCAATAAGAGCATTTTTTTCTCCCCGCACTAGATAGGCATTATAACTGCTTCCGTTTTCGGTTCGCATTATAATATCAAAGGTCCTGAGTTCAGGATCCTGCACCCCTACCCAGTAAACATCCGGCCTTATCTCTACTGCCTGCATTTTCCCCTCTCCCTTGTACATTTTTACAATAAAATACCATACTTTTTCAGTTTGCGATAGACAGTATTGCGTGATACCTGCATTTCCTGAGCTACCCGGGTGATATTACCGCCATGCTTGGCCAGCAAACTTAAAAGTACGCGGTATTCTTCTCCTTCCCGATTTCTTTTATGCCTTTGTCTCTCCTGCTCTACTGAAAGCATGGGCTTTAAATCATAAAGTGTTCCCATCGTTTTTCCTATCTTCCTTTCCAGGGGAAAGCCTGTTATCTCTTCCGGCAGATGGGAAACAGTTATCCTTTCTCCACCGGTTATATTCAAAATTCTCTCTACTACATTATGCAGTTCCCGCACATTGCCGGGCCAGCTGTAACTGGAAAGATAAGCGAAAACCTCCTTATCTACCTCGGGCACTTTAATACCTATTTTTTTACTCATATCTTCTAAAAAATGGTAAAAAAGCAGAGGAATATCGGCTATCCTTTCTCTTAAAGGAGGAAGTATAATAGATATGACATTAAGCCTGTAATACAGGTCCTGTCTGAAGTTTCCCTTCATAACTTCTTGATAAAGATCCTTGTTGGTTGCACATATTATGCGTACATCAACGGGAATAACCTTATCATCACCTAAACGGGTAATCTCTTTTTCCTGAATAGCTCTTAAAAGGGCAACCTGTTTCCCCAAAGGCATCTCACCAATCTCGTCTAAAAAAAGGGTTCCTCCCGAAGCCAGTTCGAACTTTCCCGGCCTTCCCCCTTTGCAGGCACCAGTGAAGGCTCCTTCCACATAGCCAAAAAGCTCACTGCCCAGAAGTTCCCGGGGTATAGCACCACAGTTTACAGCTATAAAAGGTTCATTACAGCGTGAACTGGCATTATGTATAGCCTGGGCAAAAAGCTCTTTGCCTGTTCCGCTTTCACCTTGTAAAAGAATATTGCTGTTCGTATTAGCTGCCATGCGGGCAATTTTAACTGCTTCCAAAAACCTGGGATCTTTGCCTATAATATCCTCAAAGGAAAAAGTAGCATGGGCCCCGCTGAACCTGTTTACCAGCTTTTTTATCCTTTTTACCGGATTTATTATCATAAGCGTACCGGTTATCTCGCCTTTTTCATTGCGAACCATAATAGTGGAGGCAATGCAATTTATGTCTTCATGAGAATTCTTCACCGTAACTTCTATATCACTGTGCTCGCGCATTTCCCCCTTTTCCAGAGCATCGGCTACCTCGCGAGGAAAAGTGATTAAATCGCCAATAAAACTTCCTTTAAGGGCTGAGCTACCTTTTTTAAAAATCTTCTCCGCAGCAGGATTGGCATGTCCTATCCTTCCATCCCTTTCCAGAAATATTACCCCATCAGACATATTAATAAAGACATCCTGCATCTGTTTATTGACCACTTTAAGTTCCCAGTTCTTTTTTTCTATCCTCATATTAGACATAATAGCTTCCGCTGTAGCTACTACCATGCCTAAGGTATGTATATGGGTCAGGGCAGAAGGCCCGGAAATATCTAAAACCCCGATAAGTTCGCCATTTTCCCCTCTGATCGGTGCTCCTGAACAGGTCCAGCCGTGCAGAAAAGAACAGTAATGTTCCGGTCCAGAAACCTGCAGAGGTTTTCCCATTTTTATAACTGTCCCTATAGCATTAGTACCAGCAAACTCTTCTGCCCAGCAGGTACCTGGAACTAAAAGCTCATCTATCTTCGATATAATATCGCTATCCCCTAGCGCTTCCAGTATATATCCATTTTCATCGGTTAAAACCACGATAAATCCTGAACCAGCTACCAGTGCATAAAGCTTTTGCATTAAAGGAACAGCCAGTTTTAAAAGCCCGGCTTTTTTCTTTTTTATACTTTCTATCTTTTCACGGCTGATAAGCGGCAGGGTATGTTCACTAACAGGATCAACCTTATTTTTATAGCATCTTAGCCAGGATTCCCCGATTTCCTTGCGCACTTTGGCGACATCTAATTGGCCTGTCAGAATAAAATTTTCCCAGGCTTTCCTTACTTCTTCCATTATTATTCCCTCCTTAAATCCTGCCTTCAGGATTTAAAAAGCAAGCCCTAATTTAAATGATAACATAAAAAGCCAGCCTTATTGTAAGGCCGGCTTGGGAAATGGTTCTAAATTTTAAAACTATTACTAATCGAAAAATTTCTTGGCAAATTGCCTCTCTATCTCAACCCGAGAAATTTTTCAACCTGCCTGCCAGGTTTTGGGAACGGCAAGCTTCACAAAGAGCAGGCAAAGAAATCCCCGTCTTACGTTCCACCAGAGCTATCTGCTCTTCCGTGGCATAAGCTTTACCACAGTGCTGACATAAAACCAGATTAAAAACTTTGTTCCATATAATTCTTTGCCCGTTTTCTTCTTTCATCTCTATAGCTCCAGTAGGGCATACCTCATAACAGGCAGCACAGCCGATACATTCCTCAGCAGCTTCTTCATAAGGAGTGCTTATTTTCTTGTCAATTCCCCGCCAAACAGCAGCTAAAACCGAACTCCCCATCAGTTTACAGGCATTAACACAAAGACGGCAAAGTATGCATTTTTCATTGTCTAATCCCGGTAAATCCAGAGGCTCTACTCCATATTGTCCTGCTAAATCCTGTATATAATCACTCCCCTTTGCCCGGCTGGCCAAAAGCCTTATTATGTTTTTTCTAACTTTATCGATCTTGGCGGAAAAAGTAACAATCTTCAAACCTTCTTGTACCGGATAAGTGCAGGAGGCTACCATGCGCCTATTCCCATTTTCATCCTCCAGTTCTACCATACACATGCGGCATACCCCCTGCCCTTTAAAAGCCGGATGATAACACAAAGTAGGTATAAATATATTTTCCCGGCGACACACCTCTAAAATAGTCTCTCCAGGATAAGCACTGACTTCCCTGCCATCAATTATCAGCTTCAACTCCCAACGCCTCCTCTACTTTACCTTAACCGCTCTAAAACGGCAGCTGCGATAACACTCACCACACCGTATGCATTTATCCTGCTGGATGATATGCGCTTTTTTAGCTTCACCGGTAATAGCATCAACCGGACAATTTTTCTGGCAAAGAGTGCAACCGGTACACAGCTCAGCATCAATTTCAAAAACGGTCAGCTCAGGGCATACTCCGGCTGGACATCGTCTATCAATAATATGGGCTACATATTCATCTTGGAAATATTTGAGGGTAGATAAAACAGGATTGGGTGCCGTACGCCCCAGGGCACAAAGCGAGGCTTCCTGCATCACTTCAGAAATTTCCTGTAAGAGCTCTAAATCTTCCATTTTTCCTTCTCCCTTTACTATACGGGTAAGTATAGCCAGAAGAGCTCTTAAGCCTTCCCGGCAGGGAGTACATTTGCCACATGATTCAACAGCTAAAAAGTTAGTATAGTAACGGGCCACTTCTACCATACAGGTAGTATCATCCATGACAATAATGCCCCCTGAGCCCATCATAGATCCTTCCCGGGTAAGGGTATCAAAATCTATCTCTAAATCTAAAAGCTGGGCAGGTATACAGCCTCCGGAAGGCCCGCCTGTCTGTACAGCTTTAAACTGCCGGCCATTCGGTATACCTCCACCTATTTCATAAATTATTTCCCGTAGGGTTATGCCCATAGGCACTTCTACTAACCCGGTATTTACCACTTTGCCTACCAGAGAAAAAACCTTGGTCCCCTTACTTCCTTCCGTCCCCAAAGAAGCAAATTTTTCCCCGCCTTCCAGTATAATTACCGGTATATTAGCCCAGGTTTCCACATTATTGATAACTGTAGGCTGTCCCCATAATCCGCTTTCGGTAGGAAAAATATACTTATCACGAGGTTCGCCTGGGAAACCCTCAATGGACTTTATCAGTGCGGTTTCCTCACCACATACAAAAGCTCCCCCGCCCCTTACCAGCTCTATATCAAACGAAAGGGAACTTCCCAAAATATTTTTCCCTAAAAATCCACATCGGCGTGCATCTAAAATAGCCTGGGTCAAATGTTTGACAGCCAGGTCATATTCATCTCTTACATAAATGAAGCCTTTTTCAGCCTGCAGTACATAAGCACATATAAGCATCCCTTCAATGATAGTATGCGGATCTCCTTCCATTATGCTGCGGTCCATAAAGGCTCCCGGATCTCCTTCATCTCCGTTGCAGATAATATATTTGGGGAAACGGGGTACTTTTTTACAAGCCTGCCACTTGCGCCCGGTCGGAAAACCTCCTCCCCCTCTTCCTCTTAAGCCCGATTTAATAACTTCTTCCAGGACTTCATCAGGCGTCATATACTTCAAGGCTTTTTCCAAAGCCTTATAGCCATCCCTCTCTATATAATCATCTATCGAAGCTGGATCTATTTCCCCGATATTGCGCAAAGCTATTTTTTTCTGTTTGCGATAAAAATCAGTCTGATGCAAAGATACTAAAAACTCTTTGGTTTGGGGATCGCGATACAAAAGCCGCTTTATCTTTTCCCCTCGCAGCAAAGTTTTTTCTATTATCTCATCTACATCTTCTGCCTTCACCTGACAGTAGGTAATATCCTCAGGCATAATCTTTACCAGCGGTCCTTTTTCACACCATCCATTACATCCCGTAGCCTTTAATACTGGTACCACTTCAAAATTCTTATTTCCTCTAAGTTTTTCCTCCAAACGAGCCAAAACTTGCCGCGCCCCGTTAGCTGTACAACCTGTTCCGCAACACACCATTATTTTGGTACAGCCTTTTTCCTTAACATTGTTTTCCTTCATCAGCCCAGCCTCCATATTCCTTGATAATTCTCTCTATATCTGCAGGGGTAACCTTACCATAAACCTTCTCATTTATCACCATTACCGGAGCTAGAGCACAGGCTCCCAGACAATTTACGGTTTCCAGAGAAAAACTGCCATCCCGGGTAGTCTCCCCCGGCCTTATCTGCAAATATTTATAAATCTGCTCTACCAGGGTTTCCGCACCTTTTATATGACAGGCAGTTCCATCACAAACCTTTATTATATAACGCCCTTTAGGTTTGAGGCTGAAGGCCTTATAAAAAGAAGCCATAGCATATACCTGACTAAACGGAACCCCCGTATAGCTAGCCAGCATTTTAAGCCCTTGCGGTGGGAGATAATTAAACCTCTTCTGCATATCCTGCATAATAGCAAGGATATAACGCGGTTCCGGTGCATAATGGTCTAATATTTCTTTACATGCTTTTTCTATAGCAGTTGCATCTATAATCTCCGGCATAAAAATCCTCCTCAAATAAAGTTGTAAAAAGCATAACAAAGAAGCCTTCCCAGAAGAGACAATCCCCCCTAACAGGAAAGGCTTCTTTTATGCCCACGGCAAACTTAACCTTAAGCTAAGCCTAATTCTTTAAGTTTTTCTTCGGTAGGTACTCCGTTTTCATCCCAACCGCGCACTTGGTAATAAATCGGCAGCATAATATCCAGCTTAACTACATTTCCGGCATGAGGCCCGCCCTTCATCGGCTCCTTAAGCAGTCTTTCCGGCAGGGTATCATCTTTCTTGCTGAAGCCTGCCTTAAGGTTAAAAAGCCGTTCCAGATTCCAGATACGCTCACCGGCTTTTAAGTATTCTTCATCACTTATATTAAGTCCGGTAGCCGTTCTGAGCTGCTCGGCGATTTCGGGAAGACCGATGCCAAAAGTTGTAAACAGGCAAATCCCTGCTGAATCAACCAGGGCGGTCAAATCCTGGAACAGCTTAAGCAGTTCTGGTTTGCCTTCAGTAGCATCAGGATCGACCTTTTCCGGTACTCCTAAAACCTCAGGCGAAGTCATATAGCCTCTTACATGACATCCTCCCCGGTTAGAGGTAGCATATTCCAGGCCGATCCCCTGCTGTCCCCGGGGATCATAAGCAGGAAGCTCCTGTTTTTTAACCGTCATAGAAAATTCCGGATGTCCATATTTTTCAGCCAGGCGATAAGAACCTTCTGCCAGTTCATCGCCAAAACCTTCCCGGTAGGCTGTCTTTCTTACCATCTCCACCAGCATAGCTCCGTCGCCCCAGTTCAAATCAGCCTTATCCCGGGGAATAATGCCCTTTTGTACCATCTCTACGGCACAGGCTAAAGTTCCTCCCATGGTTATAGGATCAAGGCCTAGTTCATTACAGAGAAAATTAGCTTTACTTATGGCCTCAAAATCATCAATTCCCAGATTAGCTCCAAAAGCCCAGGTAGCTTCATATTCCGGTCCTTCCCCCAAGCTCTTGAAAGGCCCTTCCTTGATGCGGGTAACCCGCCCACAAGCTATAGAACAGCCAAAACATCCTTTATTGCGTACCAGATATTTTTCCGCCTGGTATTCTCCTGATATCTTCTCCGCATTAGGAAATACAGCTGCCTCGCTGAAGTTCTTAACGGGAAGTCCACCATGCTCATTGAGAATATTTATAAGCACATTGGTACCATAAGCGGCAAGACCACTGCCGGTTACCGGATGTTCTTTCAGTTTCTTTCTGGCATCCAGGGCGGCATTTTTAAATCCTTCGCGATCTGCTACTTTGATTCCTCCCGTTCCCCTTACCGCTATGGCCTTAAGCTGTTTAAAACCTAATACCGCACCTACACCGGAGCGTCCAGCTGCTCTATTATACTCATTCATTATGCAGGCAAATTTGACCAGATTTTCTCCTGCCGGCCCTATACAAGCTACTTTAGCTTCTTCATCCGTTTCTCCCTTTATCGTATCAACCGTAGTTACCACATCAGCCCCCCACAGGTGAGATGCACTCCTCAATTCTACATGTTCATCATTTATCCAGAGGTACACAGGCTCTTTAGCTTTACCTTCGATAATTACGCCATCATAACCGGCATATTTTAATTCTGGCCCAAAACTTCCTCCTGAATTGGAAGCAGCAATAGTACCGTTTAAAACCCCTTTGGTAACTACATTATAACGGCTACCCGAACTGGCCAGGGTACCAGTCAAAGGTCCCGTCATAAATATAACCTTATTCTCTTCACTTAAAGGTTCTACCTTCGGATCTACTTCATCACAGAAAATCTTGGTCCCCAATCCGCGCGCTCCTATATAGTTGTGCAGCAGCTCAGGATTAAGGTCTTCCTTAGTGATGGTACCTGATGTAAGATTAACCCTTAAAACTTTTCCCATCCATCCGTACATCTTTACCTTACCTCCTCTAAAACTTCTTTAATCTTAGCTGCTGCCGCCCGTTTCTTGCTGCCTACCGCCGGATTTAAACTGCTAAAACTCAAAGCTTCTCCCCGGCACATTTTTACACAAGCTGGATCTCCTCCACATAAATCACACTTGATAATCTGGTTAGCCCGTTCATCATAAAAAGTGGCACCAAAAGGACAAGCTATCATACACATCTTGCAGCGGATGCATATTTCATGATTTACTTCCATGGCTCCTGTAGATGCATTGCGAGATATAGCTCCTGTCGGACACACCATCATACAAGGAGCCGGGCTGCACTGCTGGCATACTGCCGGGTAGAAAAAACCTTCTTTTTCAAAGCTCACTACACTTATGCGGGAACGCAAAGGATTAAACTCCCCGGTGTGCAAAAAAGAACAGGTAAGTTCGCAGGTACGACAGCCAGTACATTTTTCTGGTTGTACATAAAGTATTTTTCCCATACTCCTCCTGTCCTACCCCAAGGCAAGACAGTTTACTCCCTCCCTTACTCTTTTTTATAACCCTCTTTATCGAGGCTAATAGGTCCGCACCTATTTTCAAAATATGATCTATTGCAAATTTTATGCCAATAAAAAAAGGCGCTAAAAGCGCCTTAAAACCGGCATTTATCATCACCGCTGTGTAACATAACTGCTACACTATTGTCATTATATTAACACTGATGTTACACATATGTAGCAAAGCTTTACCATGCTAAAATCTCGGTTTCCATATCTAAAAGGTCAATTAAAAAAAACTTGTTGCGCAAAAGTTCTCCCCGTCCCAGTATAATCTTAACTGCTTCCGCTACTTGTATAGAAGCTATAATTGCCGGTACAAAGGATAAAACCCCTTCTTTTTCTTCTACTCCCTTTTCCTTGCCCGCTAAATGGCAAATCTTATCCAGAGTATTTTCCCCCGGAAACTGGGTTCCTACCTGTCCATACCAGCCTGCTACCATGCCGTAAACTAAAGGCAGCTTTTTGGCCCGGCACCAGCCTGCAAGCTCCCGTCTGTCCTTCAGGTTATCCAGAGCATCAATTACTACGGTGTAATCCCCCCTATCATCAGTCCAAAAATCCTGAAATCTTCCTTTAAACCCATAAAACTCCACTTCCGGGTTAATATCTCTTAAAGCTTCCTCAATAACCTCCACCTTGCTTCTTCCTAGAGAAGAAAGCCCGGAAAAAAGCTGGCGATTGAGGTTATGTTCAGCAAAAACATCAGGATCAAAAGCCGTAATCCTTCTTACTCCCAGACGGGCCAAATGAGAAATCACATATCCCCCCAGGCCTCCACAGCCGACTACAGCAACATGGGCCTTAAATATTCTTTCCTGTTCTTCCTCCGTTATAGCTTCTATATTGCGTATATACCTCAAAAGCAGCCTGGTTCCTGGCATCCTAACCACCTCCTACCAGGGGAAAAATAGACAGAACATCCCCCTCTTTAAGCTCAGCATCCAGGGAAGCATCTTTACCGTTTATAAAAACTATTCCCAGCTCCTTTAAAGGTATTTTCAGCTCCTCAATGACATCCCGGACTCTGGTTCCTTCTGGATACTCAAACACTGCTTCCTTAAAGCGTCCCTTGCGGAAAGTAGCAAAAAGCTTAACTTTTACCTGCATCCCTTTCCCTCCTTATTCATATAAAATTATAAACCCCTCATAAGCAGGTATCCAGCCCTGAATATTCTAATTTATTCGCCGTTTTTTCTACCCAAAAAAGAAGATTCATTTCGTCAGTCTAAACATAGCTTCTTTTTCCCAGATCACAGAGGGAAATCTATCTTTGCCTCTCCTCTTTCCATATTACCCATCCAGCCATGACCGATTCCTTCACAGCTTAGGTTGCAGATAATACAAAACCTGAAATCAGCATTATAAATCTTTGAGGGTAGCAGAAGGGCCTTTATTCAATATGCATTCAATAAGCTCGGCTTCACCGCACATACCAAGTATGTGCTGTTCTTTATCTACTACTACTACCAGGGTATATTCTTCCGGCTTTAAAGTACTTAAAATTTTTTTTATTTCCGTATCAGGATAGCTCACCAGCTGCCGGCTTTTCATAAAACCTTTACCGGCAAGCTCCCTTTTCTTGTTCACCAAAAAACGCATAAAAGCATAATTTAAAAGCCATTTCTCCCTTTGGGCTCCCCAAAATAAAAACCCTCCTATCACGGCATAATTAACCCCTCTTAAATCCCCATAAACCATACAGTATCCTCCGCAAACCATCAGTAAAAAAGCCAAAAAAACTCCGGAAAAAGCAGCCGCCTGTGTCGCCTTTCTATAACCCAGCAACCTTGACAAGAAAGCTCTTAAAATCCGTCCCCCATCTAAAGGCAGAGCAGGCAGCATATTAAAAGCTGCCAGCAGTAAATTAACCTTTACGAAATAATGCAGGTTTTTACCGGTAAGAAAATAAAAGACGACTGCAGTAAATAAACTGGCTGCCGGCCCTGCCAGAGCAACATATATCTCTCTATCCGGATGCAGGCCGGTAAAATCTTCAATTTTAGCCTGCCCGCCAAAAGGAAAAAACTCTACTTCCCATACCTTAACCCCTATAGTTCGGGCTACAAAAATGTGCCCCAGCTCATGCACCAGTACGGCAGCTGCTACCATCAGCATTTCCTGACCCCACCCTAGCAATATGCAAATAAGGCATAAGGCCAGAACCAAAAAATTAACCTTTAAGCTGATATTACCAAATCTTCCAATTTTCATCTACTCGATAATGCTTTCCGGATTTATCGGCCCCTCTTCATCCCTGATTTCCAGATATAAAAAGTCAGTGCTTTTGCCCAAAATATCGTCTTTATCTACTTTATCCCCTTTCTGCACTAAAATCTCTTTCAATCCTCCATATAAGGAAAAAAAGGCATCATCATGTCTTAGCAGTAAATATCTTCCCTTATCGTTTTCTCCTATTTCCTCTACTATCCCTTTCATTACAGGTTTTACCGGAGAATTATTTTTTACTTTGCATTTTATTCCCGGTGAAAATTCCTGCCTCTTACTTTTTTCATTCCAGTACCAGCCATAAGGTTTTTCTACATATAAAAAATCACAGGGCTTTTGCCACTTTATCGTATCCGCAGAGGCAGGTAAAACTTCATCTTCGTGTTCCTTACCCTGCAATAATGAGATAATCTTATCTTCTACCCCGTAATCTCTTAATATGTATCTTAAGGCCGGCTCTACTACTTTCTGGCTACTATGCCCTGATTGCAAAGATAAGCTAGCAAATATAGCCAGAAGCAAAGCCAACAACATCCGCCACCGGAAACTTCCTAACACTTCCCTTCCCCCTTTAATCAGGACATACTTTTTTACATAAATATAAAAACCGGGCTTTATTTATTACTCTTATTTTTATACCCGATACAAAAATATTTTGATTTAAATATCTTGTTATTGTAATATATAATTAAGCATAAAGCATACATCTTAAGAGGGGGACTATTTATGAAAATAAGCATGAAAACCCGCATAACAGAATTGTTTGGCATTGAATACCCGATCATCTGCGGGGGAATGTTGTGGCTGGCTACTCCGGAATTATGTGCTGCCATTTCCAATGCCGGAGGGCTAGGAAACATAACTGCCTGCAACTACAACACCGGAGAAGAGCTAAGAGAGGCTATTCAAAAAGCACGTCAGCTCACCAGTAAGCCTATAGGCGTAAACATTACCCTGCTCCCTTCCATGCGCTTTACCGAAGAAATATTTGATGATTTTTTCAAGGTCTGTGCCGAAGAAAAAGTAGAAGTGATCGAAGTATCAGGCAAACCAGCAGTAAAATATCTGGATATGCTGCATAAGGCCGGAGTCAAAGTCATGCATAAAGTGGGGGCAGTTCGCCATGCCAAAAATATTGAAAGATACGGCTATGATGCGGTAATAGCAGCTGGCATCGAAGAAGGCGGTCATCCTCTCAATGATGATGTTACCACTATGGTCTTGCTTCCCCGCATCGTAGAAAGTGTCAATATCCCGGTAATCGCAACCGGTGGTATTGCTACCGGCAAGCAAATGGCAGCCGCTTTAGCTCTAGGTGCGGAAGGAGTGCTTATGGCTACCCGCTTTATCGCTACCAGAGAATGTCCGGTTCATCCTAAAATATGGGAAGAACTTATTAAACGCGAAGAACATGAAACCACCCTCATCTGCAAAACAGTCGGCCTGCAGGGAAGAGCTTTAAAAAACAAGCTTACACAGCAGGTACTGGAAATCGAAGCTAGAGGCGGAAGCTTAACGGAAATTATCCCTCTCCTTTCCGGACAAAGGGCTAAAGAAGCCTGGGCCACAGGAGAAGTCGACAATGCTGCTCTTATGGTCGGCCAATCTATAGGTATGATTAAAGAAGTATTAACCTGTGAAGAACTCATAACCTCCATGGTAAAAGAAGCCAAAGAAACCCTGGAAAAACAGCTAGCTCGCTTCAGTTAATCCATGAAAAATGGACAGGGAATTAAAAACCCTGTCCTCTACTTTATCTCATATTCCACATCAATATACTCTTCTCTTTTTCCCTCCTTTGTATATTCAGCTTTCTTTATCAACTTGCGATAAATGCCCGGGGGGATAAAACCTATGGCTAAATTTATAATCTTCTCCGTCGTTTCCAGGAGATTCTGATCCCCATCCCAGTAAGAAAGCAGCACCTCACGATCAACACTATCCATAAGACGCTTGGTAGTCAGAGCTAAAAGCAGAAGATCATCTAATTTCCCTAAAAAAGGTATAACATCAGGCAAAAAATCGAAGGGAGATAATACATAAGCTACGGTAGCTCCCAATAAAATTTTATCTCCCTTAGGTACCCTTTCATCTTTCATCAGCCGGTACATAAGCTTCATAAAGTTAGGGATAAAAAGAAGGGCTTCTTTTAACCAGTCTTCATCGTCATATTTTTTTTTATCATCTGCCTTAAAATCCACCGTTTTACCCCCCTTAACAATTTTTTAAAAAACGATTTTCTTGCCTCTTATATTAACACTTAAAATCAAACCTACAGCTACTATATTGGTAAGCATTGAACTCCCTCCATAACTTACAAAAGGCAGGGGTATCCCTGTTATGGGCATAATGCCTATAGACATACCTATGTTTTCAAAAACATGAAAAAGCCACATAGCACTTATACCGGCTACTACCAGGGTACCGTATAAATCACGCGCACTGTAGCTTATATAAACAGAGCGCAAAATTAAAACCCCGTAAAGAATGATTACTATCGCAGCCCCTATAAACCCCAGCTCCTCACCGATAACCGCATAGATAAAATCAGTATGGTGTTCAGGAAGAAAATTAAGCTGTACCTGGGTACCGTTAAAAAGCCCTTTTCCCGTTAACCCACCTGATCCTATAGCAATTAAAGATTGAATAGTATTCCAGCCAAATCCTCTTCCCCCTTGCCCATCATTATAAGGATCAATAAAAGCCAAAAGCCTCTTTATCTGGTAATCTTCCAGAGGTAGCCAGGTGCCAAACTGAAAATGCATCCATATCATGATAAAAGCTGCCGTTAAAGCTCCTAGCACCAGGGTCCATATAATGCGCGGATTGGCTCCGGCTATTAACAGCATTACCAGAGTAAAAGCAATATATACAAGTCCGGTACCCAAATCAGGTTGTAACATTATAAGACCAAAAGGAACTCCAATATAAAGCAAACAAAGCATTATCCCTTTTAAGGAATGTAATTCGCTCTTTCTCCTGTTTATAAAATCAGCAAAGGCTAATATAACCAAAACTTTAGTAAATTCAGCCGGTTGTACGGGAGGAAGAGGTCCTATGCTTATCCAACCCGTAGTTCCTCTCACTTCCTGCCCCAGAACAAGTACAGCAAGCAGCATAACTACTGCTATCCCATATAAAATCCAGCTGTAACGTGAAAACTGGGTATAATCATATTGCATAATAAAAAAGGCCAGCAGTAAACCTATAAATATAGCTGCCAGCTGTTTTTTTACATAAAAATAAGAATCAGAGGCCATCCCACTGGAAGCACTGAATAAAACAACTAAACCTAAAGCCATAAGCAAAGCCCAGGCAAAAACAAAAGATTTATCTATAAATTTAAGTCTCTTAAGTTCCACTATATATTACCTCCCACGCCTATTATATCACAGGAGGTTTTGGTTAAAATAAAACTATAAACTATTTAATAATTGCAAAAATAAGAAAAGGAGGTAAATTAACCCCCTTTTTTTAACTTTTTTGGTTAGGCATTAACTGCCCTCTTAAATCCTCTTACCGGAATATTAGCCACCAGAGCCACAGAATTTTCTTCATTTTCTAAATTAACCAGAAGAGCATCTTCATCTATATCCAGGTATTCTTTTATAACCTTTATCAAATCTTCTTTAAGCGCATTTAAAAACTCGGGAGAGACGGAAGCCCTATCATGTACCAGTACCAGCCTCAGCCTTTCCCGCGCAATATCCTTGCTGGCCACCGTGTCTTTATTAAATATTTTGCTTAAAATATCTAACAAAACCATACCCTCCCTCACCTATCTTGCTAATTTAAGCATCCTGCGAAATCTTTCCATAAAGTTTCCTTCATCGAGGGACTCGATAGGAACATTTTCCCCTGTTATCCTGCGGGCAATGCGTTTATAAGCTGCTCCGGCTCTGGAATTACTATCGGTTACAGCTGGTTCTCCTTTATTAGTAGAAATAACTATAGCTTCATCTTCAGGCACTACTCCTAAAAGATCTATGGAAAGAATTTCAATTATATCCCCTATATCCATCATGTCTCCCCGTTTAACCATTTTGCTTCGCAAACGGTTTATTATAAGACGCGGATTATTGAGCCCGGCCGCTTCTAATAGACCTATAATGCGGTCAGCATCTCTTACCGAGGACACTTCAGGGGTAGCTACTACTATGGCATCATCAGCCCCGGCAATAGCATTTTTAAAACCTTGTTCTATGCCAGCCGGACAGTCAACCAGAATAAAATCAAAATCTCCCCTAAGTTCATTAGTAAGATTTTTCATCTGATGAGGAGTTACTGCCGTTTTGTCCTTGGTTTGCGCGGCCGGCAAAAGATAAAGCCCCTCGAACCTTTTGTCTTTGATAAGTGCTTGTTTTAATTTGCAGTTATTATTTACCACATCCACAATATCAAACACAATGCGATTTTCTAATCCCATAACTACATCCAGGTTGCGCAGACCAATGTCAGTATCAATCAGAACAACCTTTTTATTCATCATAGCTAAAGCAGAACCTATGTTGGCGGTGGTTGTTGTTTTACCTACCCCACCTTTCCCAGAAGTAATAACAATAACTTTTCCTTTCATCCTTTTTCCTCCTCATATTTTTAACTTTTCAATAACTACCTTACCAGCTCTTATACGTGCCAATTCCGGAGTATTTACCATGATTACCTCTCCATCGGGAGGGCGGGTGATATGATTGGCTATTCTAAGTTGAGTAGGGATAAGCCTGTAAGCAGCTATAATAGCCTTTTCATCTCCAAATGCCCCGGCATGAGCCATTCCCCTTAAAACCCCCATCACCAGAATATTCCCCCCGGCTATAACTTCAGCTCCTGGATTTACATCGCCCAAAATCACTATATTCCCTCGCGCAAAGCATTTCTGCCCTGACCGCAAATTTTTTCTAATAAGTGCTGTTTCTTCATACTCCGGCATATCAGCCGGGAAACCGGCATTTTCTTCATTTTGGGGTAAAAAAAACGAGTTTTCTTGCCCCGGCGGACCGTTAGTCATAAGTTCCTTAAGGTGTAAACCATAATCAAGCAAAATATCTTCCAGTTCCCTTATTTGTTTTTGACTTAAATTTTTATATCCTATATAAACATTTACTTTATCCCCCAGACGATACTTTTGATTTTGCCTAATTTCTTCCTTAAGTCCTTTTTTCATATCCATAAAAGTATCATAAATCTCAAGGTTTATTATCTTTTCTCCTTCCAAAATTTTTACTGCTGATGACACCGGTAACCCTCCATTCAAAAAGGTGTTCTTTCCTAACAATTCTATTGTTTCATTTTTTTTCCTTTAATGAAAAATAAAAAAATAGGGGATATATTTTCTAAACACCCCTATTTTAGTCGTAACCGAAATAAAAAATTATCTTATTATTCGAGATCAGTATTCGACAATTTTTTATCTATTCATTTGTAGCTTCTATTTCCGCTATATAATCTCTTATGCCAAAATACTGCTCAAAAACAGCCTTGGCTACATAGCCAGCTGATCCTCCACCACTAAAACCATATTCTACTATACCGGCAAAAGCTATTTGGGGATCATCTGCCGGAGCAAAAGCGATAAAAACCCCGTGAAAATCCCGTTTACGATCATCGCCTGCCCTTCCTGTTTCAGCTGTTCCTGTTTTAGCAGCCACCTTTATCTCAGCAGGGAAATTAGCAAAAAGATGATAAGCAGTTCCCCCCGGCTGCGTAACTTCCAGCATAGCCCTTTTAGTTTCGGCAATAGTTTCCGGTTTAACATTCATTTTTCTTACCACTGTCGGTTTAAATTCTTTTACCACTTTACCCTGGGGATTGACTATTTTTTTTACCACATGAGGCTGCATTAATTTGCCGCCGTTGGCAATAGCCGCCACATAATTTGCCAGCTGAATTATAGTGTAATTATTGGATCCCTGTCCAATTGACATGTTAAAAGTATCAAAAGGCTGCCATTTGGTATTAAAATTATAATCAATTTGATACTGAGCTTCTAATATAGTCTTTTCATTAGCTTTCTTCTTTAGGAGACGTTCTCTTTCTTCTTTGGAAACAGCCTCCTGCAGCAACAAGGCATATTTTTCTTCCATTTCCTTTCTTTTTTGTTCGTACTTGCGGTCAACAAGCAAGGCATTAATTTCTCTTTTCCATTCCGGGGTAGGTAAAAGGCCACGCTTTTCACCCGGCAAGTCAATGCCTGTTACCTGGCCTAAACCAAACTCCGAAGCTACTCTTATCAGCTGGTCTTTGCCAGCACGGCGCCCCATTTCCTGAAAGTAGGTATTACAGGAAACAGCCAGGGCTTTATAATAATTAACATTGCCGTGTACCCCGGTACATTTTATATAAGGCGCCACCCAGTATCTGCCCTGACAATTGACATAATCCTTCAAGGGATCTATTACTCCTGCTTCCAGGGCTGCCATACCGGTTATCGGTTTAAAGGTGGATCCTGGCGGATAAGCTGCCTGTATAGCACGGTTAGTAACCGCACCGGGATTTAAAGGATCGTAAACCTGTCCTTGAGGGAAGTAATAAGCTGCTTTCTCCGGTGCTAAATTGCCTTTAAAATCATCGGGATTTAAATCGGGCTTGCTTACCATAGCCAGAATTGCGCCTGTTTTTACATCAATAGCCACCGCAGCTCCCACTTTAGCCTTCGGATGCCCTGATTTTTGCAAGCTAGCAAGCACTTCATCCATGCTTTTTTCCATTACTTTCTGCAAATTCATATCCAGAGTGAGATATATATTATTACCAGGTACAGGCTCCAGAGTAACCAGTTCCCTTATGGGGTACCCCCTGGCATCTACTTCTACCCGGCGAGCCCCATATTTACCCCGCAAATATTTTTCATATTGCTTTTCTACCCCTGACTTTCCTACCAGGCTGTTGATATTGTAAACCCCTTCTTCTGCCTCTGCCAGTTCTTCCCTGGATATGGAATGGATATAACCTAAAACATGCCCGGCCAGAGTACCGTGAGGATAAGTGCGCAGGGGTTCAACATCTACATCAACTCCGCTCAAATATCTCCGATTTTCCTCAATTTTAACTACCAGATCCCAGGGAATATCACGCATAATAACTACCGGTTCATACAACCGGTAACGCTGTTCATTTATTTTTTCCTCAATTTTATCGGCAGTTATTTCCGGATAATAATCAGCTAGCATAGCGGCTAGTTTTTGTATTACCGGTTCCTTATTTCCTTCCAGCGGAGATATGGTGAGAGTATAGACTAACTTATTTGTTGCCAGAACTTCGCCCCGGGAACCATATATTTCCCCCCGCAAAGGTTTTACCGCCAGAAGCCTTATGCGATTCTGCTTGGCCTGCGTTTGGTAAACCTCATTATGCCAGAGTTGAAGTATGGCCAATCTAATTATCAATACAGCTAAAAGCCCTATAACAACATAAGTATATATTTTAAGTCTTTTTTCTAATCTGGATGATTTCATTAATTCTCTCCTCACCCTGTTTCAGCACTCCAAAATGAACAGCCTTGTAATACCATATATAAACAGGAATAGCTAAGAAAATATTATAAACAATCTGCCAGGCTACCATTTTTAATATATTTAAGCTCAAAAAAGCCCCGTTTAACCAGGCTAAGTTTAAAATTAAAACCAGAAAGCTATTTACAACGGTTGCTAAAAATACCCCTAAAACCCCTACCATTAAATTTTCCTTAAAAACCGTCCCCTGCAGGCGGCCAATAATATAAGCAGTCAGAGCCTTGGCAAGAGCGTTAACCCCGATAAGCCTTCCCAAAAATAGATCTTCCAGCAAACCGCATAAATAGCCATAAAATGCACCTCTAACCGGCCCGTTAAACAAAGCAAAAAAAACAGCGAAAATAAGAACTAGATCAGGTATCACACCATTTATACTGTAAAAACTAAAAAAAGTCGACTGTAAAAATAATGCCATAATTGGTAGCAGGGTAAGGACAAAATATCGCATTATTCATTCTCCTCAGCTACATTTTCTACAACCTGCTTAAAATCAGTAATAATTAAGACTTCTTCCAGCTTATCAAAATCCACAGCCGGCTTTACGTCTGCTGATAACAAAATGCCGCCTGCCTCGCGATATACCTCCTTTACCGTACCTACCTTTATCCCTTTGGGATAAATCTGGGACAGCCCCGAAGTTACAATAACATCATTTTTTTTGATAGCGGAATAATAAGGTATATTAGTCATGCGCAAAATATTACTCTCACCAGTTCCCTCCACTATCCCGGTAGTCTCACGGGTATTTTGGATCAATACCCCAACCGCAACGGATCTATCAGTCAGCAGGTTTACATAGGAGGAATATGAGCTGGTACTGGTAACAACCCCTACCAGTCCTTCGGGGGTTATTACCGGCATATCTTTAGTTACCCCGTTCTTTTCTCCTTTATCAATAATAATCACCTGATACCAGTTATTGGGCTTTCTGGCTATAACTTTGGCCGGCAGCAGGTTATAGACCTCCAGATTGTCATTTTGGAATCCTAAAATATTTTTAAGGCGCAAAGCCTCCATTTTATACTCACGTAAGGCCTGGTTCTCCAGTTTGAGTTTATCATTTTCCGCTTCCAACCTGGCAATAGTCTCTTCCAACTGCTTTCTCTCTTCAAAAAAAACGCTTATCTGCGATATCTTTTCCTTAACGCCACTAACCCCGCTAAAAAGCGGGGTATAAATCTCACGCAGCAGGTTTTCCGCCCAGGTTATATCATATCGCTCCTCCGAACTGGAACGAATCAATATAAGCGAAATAAGCAGGATAAAAAATATTATCCAAAAATATTTTTCCCTCATCCATCTAAACAAAGCTTTTCACCTGTCTAAAAGGTTTTTTTCGGAGAAATCAATACTCGTTTTAAAACTTCAATATTCTCAAGCACTTTACCAGTTCCTCTCGCTACTGCCCGCAAGGGGTCTTCACATACATATACAGGCATATTGGTCTCCCGGCTTATGAGTTTATCCAAACCGCGCAGAAGCGAACCGCCGCCAGCCATAACAATACCGCGATCCATAATATCGGAAGCCAGTTCCGGTGGAGTCTTTTCCAAACATACCTTTATGCCATCAATAATAGCATCTATCGTTTCTTTTAAAGCCTGCTGGATCTCTAAACTCGACACCTTTATGACTCTAGGCAGCCCGGTTACCAGATCCCTTCCCTTAACTTCATAATATTCTTCCGGTCCTTCCCATAAAGCAGATCCTATCGATATTTTAATATCTTCTGCCGTTCTTTCGCCAATCAAAAGATTATAATTCTTTTTTAGATGGTGAATTATAGCTTCATCCATATCATCCCCAGCTACCCGCACCGATTTTGCCGTTACAATGCCCCCTAAAGATATAACTGCTACCTCAGTAGTTCCTCCTCCAATATCCACAATCAAATTTCCCGTAGGTTCATGTACAGGAAGCCCGGCTCCAATGGCTGCTGCCATGGGTTCTTCAATAAGATAGGCTTCCTTCGCTCCTCCCTGCAGGGCTGCTTCCCTAACTGCTCTTTCTTCCACCGTCGTACATCCGGTAGGAACACTTATCACCACCCGGGGCCTTGCTAGAGGGTTTTTTTGTCCTAAAGCTTTGGTTATAAAATATTTAAGCATAGCCTGGGTTACATCAAAATCAGCAATAACCCCGTCTTTCATAGGCCTTATAGCCACAATATTCCCCGGTGTCCTGCCTATCATCCTTTTAGCTTCATCCCCAACTGCCAGCACTTTTCCCGTATCACTCTGGATAGCTACTACTGAAGGTTCATTTATTACTACTCCTTTGCCCTTAACATGTACCAGGGTATTAGCAGTTCCCAAATCTATTCCCAGATCTTTCCCAAACAAAGCTTTTTCCTCCTTCATTAAATGAAATGTTCAGCTTTTAAACTGCAGTAGCGGTTATCGCCGATTATTATATGATCAAGCACTTCAATCCCTAATATCCTGCCTGCTTCTATAAGCCTCTGGGTAATTTCTATGTCTTCCCGGCTAGGAAAGGGATCACCGCTGGGATGGTTATGTACTAATATCACAGCTGCTGCACTCATTTTAACCGCATTTTTAAAAACTTCCCGGGGATGTACTACCGCACTATTAAGTCCTCCTACCGATATGTCTTCCATAAAAATAATGCCATTTTTGCGGTCCAGATACAAAACCCGGAAATGTTCACGGTCAAAATACCTCATTTCTTCCATTACTATATTTTTAACATCTTCGGGAGATTTTACAACCTCCTTCTGGTTGCAGCTCAAAGCAGCACGCCTTCCCAATTCAAAAGCTGCTTTAATAGCCACGGCTTTAGCCGGTCCCACCCCATGTTCACTTATAAGTTCATTAAGGCTTACTTCCCTTAAATTACGAAGCCCTCTGTATTTTACCAGCAAATATTTGGCCAAATCCAGAGCACTAAGATTTTTTGTCCCCATGCCCAGTATTATAGCCAGAAGCTCTTCTTCGCTCAGGCTTCTTTCTCCTTTAGCCATCATCTTTTCCCGCGGGCGCATAGCAAGGGGCATATCCTTAATCCCAATATTATATTCGCCCAAAGCCTTACCCCCCTAAAAGATTTACCCCCATTTGTTTCAACATAAGGTATAACCGGTACAGCGGTAGTCCTACCACATTAAAATAGCAGCCTTCTATTCTTTCCACAAACAAAGCTCCTAACCCCTGAATTCCATAGGCCCCTGCTTTATCCATAGGCTCTCCTGTCCTTATATAATGCCATATTTCACCTTCTTCTAAAACCCGAAAATAAACCTTGGTCCTCTCTGTTTCCAGCAAAGTTATACCCCTTTTTATATCCCTAAGACATACAGCCGTAATCACCTGATGACTCCTTCCGCTCAGCATAGCCAGCATCTCATAAGCCTCTTTTGCCGAGCCAGGCTTTCCTAAAACTTTATCCTCTAAAACTACTATGGTATCGGCAGCAATAATTATACCTTCATCATAATTACAGCTGCCGGCTACATACTCGGCTTTATTTAATGCCAGCCTTCTAGCCCCTTCTTCCGGAGTTTCGTAAGGAAAAATCTCTTCTTCGGTATAAGCAGGATATTTTATAAACTCTATCCCTATATTTTGCAAAAGCTCACTGCGTCTTGGTGAAGCAGAAGCAAGTATTATCCTGGACAAGCTATCTCCCCTTTACGGCATCATATTTTGCGGTAGAGTATATAAGCCAGAACAAATCCCAGCAGGGTAAATAGATTTATATTAAGCATAAATCCAAAGGTAAAAGTTAAAACCTGTAAATCAACTGTAAAACCGGGTATGCCCAGGCTCTGATTCGTACCTAAAAAACTCAAAGCTGGCCATAACTTTATTATAGCATTCCCTATCCATCCCCCAACAATTCCACCTAGAATGACCAGCAATAATAGTACCTGCCAGCCAGGATATGAACGTGATCTTGCCACCATGCATTCCCCTTTTATCCCATGTTTTTCTAAAGTTTAGCATTACTTACCGCTAAAAACAAGGCAGGTAAAAACAGCAAAAGCCCTCATAAGGAGAGCTTTTGGCTATTATTTGCAGCTATTCTGACTTATCTATTAAAAGCAAGATTGAAACTTAACACTTCTAGATTTACTGACAGATCAACATTGCGTAAAACTACTTCCCGCGGTACCTTTAAAACCCGGGGAGAAAAATTCAAAATAGCTTTAACCCCTGTCTTTACCAGACGGTCCGTAACCTCCTGAGCCGCTGAAGCAGGTACAGCTATTACGCCTATAGTTATATTTTGCTCTCTTACTCTCTCTTCCAGCAATTCCAAAGGTTCTACCTCTATATTCCCCAGCTTAGTACCTATTATATCAGGATCAACATCTAATACGGTGACAATCTTAAAACCCCGTTCGGCAAAGCCTTGATAAAGAGCCAAAGCCGACCCTAATTTCCCGGCTCCTACAATTATAACATTCCATTCCCGATCTAATCCTAATATCTTTATAAGGTGATTATAAAGCTCATCTACCTTATACCCTACTCCACGCGTGCCAAATTCTCCAAAGTAAGCCAGATCTTTTCTTACCTGGGCTGAACTCACCCCTGTTCCCTTGGCTATATCTCCGGAAGAAACCGTTTCTACTCCTTCTCTAGCTAACTGGTTAAGGTACCGGGAGTAAACCGAAAGCCTCATAACAGTCGCCTCAGGAATCTTAAAGACCTTCAAAAATCTCCCACTCCTTTTACCTCTTGATAATCTATTTTAACATTTTGTGAAAAAAATAGCTATAATAATGCCTTAACTTATTATGAAAAAAATAGCATAAAATATGGCTGCCACCAGTCCGGAAGAGGGAATAGTTATTAACCATGCCAGTATCATCTGACGGGCAATATTCCATCTTACCCCCTTAAACCTTTTAGCTGCTCCTACTCCCATTATGGAGGAAGAGACAACATGGGTGGTACTTACCGGCGCTCCCAGCAGGGTGGCAGTATAAATAGTTAGCGCAGAAGTAAAATCAGCTGCAAAACCATTTATCGGTTCAATACGAAAAATTTTTCCTCCCATAGTACGGATAATCTTCCAACCGCCAACTGCTGTTCCCATAGCCATAGCTGTTGCACAGGCCATCTTTACCCATAAAGGAACCTGAAAGCTGGATATTAAACCTCCTCCTACCAGAACCATGGTAATAATCCCCATCGATTTTTGCGCATCATTGGAGCCGTGGGCAAAAGAAGCCATAGCCGCCGCCAATCTCTGCAGCTTGCGAAACTTATTATTGATCCTTGCCGGTGAACTCCAGCCAAAAAGCCAGAAAAAAATAGTCATAACCGTACCGCCCATAACAAATCCTATTACCGGAGAAATTATCAGTCCCGCAAATATTTTTATAAAACCATGCCAGTTTATAATATCAAAACCAAAGGCTGCCGCAGCAGCTCCACTCAATCCTCCGATTAAAGCATGAGAGGAACTGCTGGGGATGCCGAAATACCAAGTAAAAAGGTTCCAAAAAATAGCTCCCATAAGAGCAGCAATTAATACTAAAGGAGAAATCACTTCGGGCGGCACAATATTTTTCCCAATAGTAGCAGCTACAGCCGTTCCACTCAAGGCTCCCAAAAAATTTAAAACGGCTGCCATAATCACAGCAGTACGCGGCATTAACGCTTTGGTGGATACAGAAGTAGCAATAGCATTAGCGGTATCATGAAAGCCGTTTATATAATCAAAAACCAGAGCTAATAAAATAACTACAAATATAAGCCAGAGACTAAACATACTTTACCGCAATCGCCTTTAATACATTGCTTACATTTTCACAATCATCCAGGCTGCTTTCTAAATGTTCATAAATTTCTTTCCATTTTATAACCTCGACTACATTCTCCGTTTTCTCAAAAAGAAGGGCAATACCTGCCCGATACAGATAATCCCCTTCATGTTCCAAAGCTCTTATCTTGTCACAAGATTTTATTATCTCCCTGTACTCTTCACGGATTTTAGGAAGCTTTTTCACCGCATTTTTGATTTCCAAAGCAGCTTCTTCCAAAACCGCAGCCAGTTTCAATATATAATCTGCCTTCGGTTTACCGGCCTTATATATAACTATTTTTTCCATAGTCCCCTGAATATGGTCAACAACATTATTAAGCTCTCTTACCAGCAGCAAAATATCTTCCCGGTCAAAAGGAGTAACTAAAGAACTGTTAAGCTGTCTCATAACCTGGGATAATATTTTATCTCCCTCTTCTTCTACCTGATTCATTTTCTCCAGATTCTTTTCCGGTTCTTCATAGGCAGATAAAAATTGTTTTAATAGACAAGATGCCTCCCACAGGATATCTGCCATCTGGTTAAAATAGACAAAAAATTTTTCATCACGCGGCTTCAAGCGAAAAAGCACTTTTTAGCCTCCTTAGCAGTTTCTGTATACATTATATCAACAACTAATTTAAATTATTGTTAAGAATATGTTAACAGCCTAGGGTCTTATAAAAACTCGCCGGGCCTGATTTATTACATAAAAAGATCCGGTTATAAGCAGGTAATCATCTCCTGCCAGAGCTTTTAGGCCTTTTCCCACCGCTTCTTTTATATCTTCGACCTGATAAACTTCCACCTGCGGATATAGAGAATGTATAATAGCGGCTACCCGGTTCCAGTTTTCCCCGCGCGGGCCTTCCGGTCTGGTTACTATACATTTTACGGTATCTTTTCCTAAAAACCTCAGTGTCTCTACGGCATCTTTATCATCTACTATCCCGCATACCAGCACTTTTTTCCGGCCGGGGAGCAAAGTATAAAGCGATGTGCTAAGTGCTTCCGCCCCTTGCGGATTATGAGCCACATCTACAATAACCAGAGGATCCCGGCTTACTATTTCTAAACGGCCCGGTATTTTAAGAAAAGATAAAGCACTTCTTATATGTTCATCACTTATCTTAAATCCCTGCTTCTTTAAAAGCATCAGGGTGGTATAGGAAGTGGCCAAATTATCCAGCTGATAGTCTCCCAAAAGGGAGAAAAAAACCCCTTTTAATTCATGCCCCGCAAATTCAATTGTCACCTCTTGGCCGTAAATATCCTGCTTTTCCCTTTCTACCCAGGTCATACTGCTGGCATAAATAGGAGCTGTCTTATTCATGGCTTCATCAACTATAACCCGGAAAGCCTCTTCAGGAACCCGGCCTACTACTACTGGCACCCCATGTTTTATGATCCCTGCTTTGTTATAGGCAACTTCAGCTATAGTCCCCCCTAGAAAATCCATGTGATCAAGCCCTATACTGGTTATTACCGAGACCAGGGGAGTAATTACATTGGTAGAATCATACCTTCCCCCCATTCCCACCTCTATAACGGCTATATCTACCTTTTCATCTTTAAAATATTGAAAAGCTATAGCCGTCAGCACTTCAAATTCTGTGGGATGGGGAAAACCTTTTTCCGTCATCGTTTTTATCCCTGCTTCAACCTGGTCTATATACTGCTTCAAAGTTTGCGCATCAATTTCCTGTCCATTGATAGTAAACCTTTCCCGGTAAGAATGCACATGGGGGGAAATAAACCTCCCCACCTTATAACCAGCTTGGGCCAGAACTGAAGAGATTATGAGGGAAGTTGAACCTTTCCCGTTGGTACCGGCTATATGCACATAATGCAGATCTTTTTCCGGATTTCCCATTTCCTTTAACAACTGTTCTATGCGCTCTAATCCCGGCTGGCTCCCTAAAGCGGTGAGCCTGTATAAATGTTCTTCTATGAGTTTTTCAATATGGCTAATCGTTGTAAAATCCCCTCCTTCTTCAATTTAGCCTCCCTGGCTTTGCCCTCTTCTTTTGCGATTACTTCAGGCGGGGCTTTAGCCAGGAAGTTCTCATTCTTAAGTTTATTTTCCGCTTTGGCAAGTTCATTTTCTACCTGAGCTAATTCCTTATTAAGCCGGGATATTTCTTTCTCAATATCTATAACCCCTTCTAAGGGAACATAAATTTCGGCCCAGGCCGTAAGAGCCGACACCGCTTGTTTTGGTTTATTTTCCATCTTATCGACTATTTCGGCTTCAATTAAATGAGCAAGCTCTTCTATATAAGGTTTATTTTCGCTAAATACCGCTAACTTATCCTTATCTTTAACCAATACTATGGCCTTTATTTTGGCTCCTGGCCCTACATTAAATTCAGCCCTTATGTTTCTTATAGCTCTTATAGTTTGCATAATATGCTGCATCTCTTCTAACGCATCCTTCATTACTCTATTCTCGTCAAACTCCGGCCAGGGATCCAGCATAATAGTTTCCGTATGGCCAGGTAAATGTTGATAAATTTCCTCGGTTATAAAAGGCATAAAAGGATGCAAAAGCCTTAAGGTAGTAGTTAAAACTTCTACCAGAACATTTTGTACTAGCAGCTTTTCCCGGTTATCTTTGGGCCTAAACAACCTGGGTTTAGCCAGCTCGATATACCAGTCGCAAAACTCATCCCATATAAAATCATACAAACAGCGGGCTGCTTCCCCTATATCATACTGTTCCAAAAGCCTTTCTACCTCTTTTATGGTAAGGTTAAGCCTTGATATTATCCATTTATCAGGAAGTGCCATCTCTTTCTCATCCAGGTCTATTTTTCTGTATCCTTCTAGATTCATAAGCACAAAGCGGGAAGCATTCCATATCTTGTTGGCAAAATTGCGCGTATTCTCAACCTTTTCCCAGTGGAAACGCACATCATTACCGGGAGTTACGCCGGTAATCAGAGAAAACCGCAGAGTATCAGCTCCATATTTTTCGATAACTTCAATAGGATCTATGCCGTTGCCCAGAGATTTGCTCATTTTGCGCCCTTGGGCGTCAAGTATAAGCCCGTGAATATTTACCACCCGGAAAGGTACTTTCCCGGTATGCTCCAGGGAAGAAAAAATCATCCTGGCTACCCAGAAAAATATTATGTCCCTTCCCGTAACTAAAACATCAGTAGGGAAGAAGTATTCCAGATCCGGGGTAGAATCCGGCCAGCCCATAGTAGAGAAAGGCCATAAAGCACTGGAAAACCAGGTATCAAGAACATCCTCATCCTGTTTTAAGTTGTCTGAAGCACAGGCGGTACATCTTTCCGGATCTTCTTTGCTGCAGATAACTTCTCCACAATCCTGGCAATACCATACAGGAATCCGATGTCCCCACCACAGCTGCCTTGATATACACCAATCTTTTATATTCTCCATCCAGTTAAGATAAATGCGGGTAAATCTCTCCGGCACAAAACGTATTTCTCCATCTACTACCGCTTTGATCGCCGGCTCAGCCAGGGGTTTCATCTTTACAAACCACTGTTTCGATACCATAGGCTCAACTATCGTATCACACCTCTGGCAATGCCCCACCGCATGGTTATGCGGCTCTACCTTCAATAAATAACCTTGCTCTTCTAAATCTTTTACAATAGCTCGGCGACATTCGCTGCGGTCTAAACCCTGGTACTTACCGGCATTTTCGTTCATCACTCCATGTTTATCCATAACCACAATCTGTTCCAGATTATGTCTAAGGCCCATCTCAAAATCGTTGGGATCATGAGCCGGGGTAACCTTGACAGCACCGGTTCCAAATTCCTTATCTACATACTCATCAGCAAAAATAGGTATAACCCTGTTCACCAGAGGAAGCACTACTTTTTTGCCAATAAGATGTTTATATCTTTCATCTTCCGGATGTACAGCAACTCCCGTATCTCCCAGCATCGTTTCCGGCCTGGTGGTAGCTACTACTATATATCCATCTTCCCCTTCTACGGGATATTTTATATACCACAAATTTCCTGCCGTTTCCTCATGTTCTACTTCAATATCAGAAATAGCTGTATGACAGCGCGGACACCAGTTTATTATGTAGTCCCCCTGGTAAATAAGCCCTTTTTGGTAGAGATTAACGAAAACTTCCCGTACCGCCCGCGAACATCCTTCATCCATAGTAAAGCGCTCCCGTGTCCAGTCACAGGAAGCTCCCAGGAGACAAAGCTGGCTCGTAATACGGCTGCCGTAAAGGTTTTTCCACTCCCATACCCTTTCCAGAAACTTTTCCCGGCCTAAATCATATTTGCTCAAACCTTCTTTAGCCAGAGCTTCTTCTACTTTAGCCTGGGTCGCAATACCGGCATGGTCAGTTCCCGGCAGCCACAAAGTATTGTATCCCTGCATACGGCGCCAGCGTACCAGAATATCTTGCAGAGTATTATCCAGAGCATGTCCCAGATGAAGTGAGCCGGTAACATTAGGAGGGGGCATCACTATAGAAAAAGGTTTTTTGCTGCGATCTTCACTAGGAGTAAAATAGCCGTTTTTACGCCAGTATTCATACCACTTTTTTTCTACATTCTGCGGGTTATAAACACTCGGCAGTAGATTGTCAGCTGACATCTAAAAACCTCCTCTGATTAAGGAATCTCTTTGCGCTTTTAAACTATACTTTATAAATTTTAATTAATACCAGTTATTTAAAGCAAGCTTTTCTGTCCATATTTCAATTATTAGGCAAAATCCCCTTTAATAAACATGAGCTAATTTCCCATTGTCCATACTACCTGTATTATGATAAGCTAAACCTGAAACACGGTCAAATTATTAAAACAGCTTGGGGGTATAAATAATGGCTATCCTTAAAATAGGCAGAAACGAACCTTGTCCCTGCGGCAGCGGAAAAAAATATAAAAAATGCTGCGGGCAGCTGGAAGAACTTGCCGAGATATCATCTGACCCTTTTATTCACTATAGCCAGCTTATCCTGGCTGCTAAAGCCAAGTTAGACAGCCATTACCAGTCAGGACTTAGAAAAATAAGAAACGAAGCTAAAGAACTCTTTTTGCGCTTTACTACCAGTAAAACACTTCCCCAGCAGAACGAATCCATCTTTTCCGACTGGCTGTGGTTTGATAAAACCGATTCTAAAGGAAATACCCTGGGTTACTACTATCTCAAGGAAAACGGGAATTTTATGGAAACCAATCTTAAATCATGCTTATCAGCCCTGGTTATGTCATATCTCTCGGTATATGAAATAATAAAGGCAGAAGAGAGAACATTAACCGTAAAAGATATCTTCCTAAACCGGGAAGAGAAAGTTCTGCTTAAAGAGCCCTGGGAAGAAGAAAAAAACCCCGGTTCTTATCTGCTTCTGGGAAGAATCTTAAAGCTCCCTCAGACAAGCCTTTTTTCCGGTATGGTTTTACTGGCCAAAAACGAGCCGGAAACGCGGGATTTTATCATAAAACATATGGAATATCTGCAAGAAGTGCTTAGAGAAGATATAAGCTGGCTTTTGAAATTCAAAGGGGAAATTCTATACGGCATCTTTGATCATGCCCTGCATAAAACCTGGGTAAATCTTCATGATATGCGTTATATTCCTCTTAACCAGGGAGAAAAAGATATTATAATAGCTAAACTGCAAGAAAATCCTGCCTACGAATTGCTACACAGCACCCTGGGCATAAACTGGTTTCGCCCTACCTGTCCCAATCGCGGGTACATAAGAATAGCTGTGAGTGATGACTATGCTGTCGCCTGTGCAGATGTGCTGGAGGATGTATACCATCTTAAGGAAACAATTAAAAATATCTTTCCGGATAAAGAATGCCAGGTGTTAAACAGCTTTTTCCTTACCAGACCTCCTTCTCCGGAGACAGCTGATATATGGTTTACCATAATGAAAGATTATGAAACCGAACGCTGGCTGGATATGCCTTATGAGCAAACAGAAGGAAAAACCCCACGCCAGCTTTTGCAAGAAGAAAACGGCAGGCAAAAAGTAGCCCAAATGCTTAAAGAATTTGCTTCGCGGGCAACTTCTGAGCCCCAAAAAGAATTAATCACCTACATGCAGGCCAGAATAAACTAAAAGACCGGAACCCCTCCGGTCTTTTCGGTCTTTTTATAAAATTTCTTCAATAGCAGCTAAAACTTCTTTGACCCCTTCACCTGTTTCCGCGGAAAAAGGGATCAAAATATGGTTGGCATCCAGTTCTAATTTTTCTCTTATCTGCCTTATATGTTTCTCTCTTTTTCCCCGCGAGATTTTATCGGCCTTAGTAGCCACCATTAAAATAGGTATTTCATGGTACATAAGCCAGTCTTTCATCAGAACATCATTTTCGGTAGGAACATGACGGATGTCCAGCAGTTGAATTACTCCTTTAAGCTGCCGGCGCTGACTCAGGTAGCCCTCAATCATCTTTTTCCACTTCAGCCTTTCCTCTTTGGAAACCTGAGCAAAACCATAGCCAGGCAAATCCACAAAGTACCAGCTGTCATTTATCATGTAAAAATTGATAGTGCGGGTTTTACCAGGATTGGAACTTGATTTGGCTAAATTCCTGCGGTTTACAACCTTGTTTATAAGTGAAGATTTTCCCACATTCGACCTGCCTACCAGGGCTATTTCTGGATATTCGCCTTGCGGGAGTTTATCCAGATCTACAAAAGCCCCTCTGAATTCAACTTTTTTTATCTCTATCATCCTTACCACCTTTTAAAGCCTATTTTAGTTGAAAGACCAAGCTTTTAGGCTTGGTCTTTTACCAGGGTTTCTTTTAAAACTTCATCCATATGTTCCACCAGGACAAAGCGCATCTTCTTTTTTACATTAGCCGGGATTTCCTCTAAATCTTTCTTGTTTTCAGCTGGCAGGATGACGGTATTAATCCCTGCCCGGTGGGCAGCCAGCACTTTTTCTTTTACTCCCCCAATAGGAAGCACCCTGCCTCTTAAGGTTATCTCTCCGGTCATGGCCACATCGCTTCTAACTGGTTTTCCTGACATAGCCGAAGCTAGAGCCGTAGCAATGGTAATACCGGCTGAAGGCCCATCTTTGGGAATAGCACCTTCGGGAACATGCAGGTGTACATCATAACTATCCCTTACCTCATCACTTATTCCCAGCTCTTCGGCTCTTGAACGCACATAGGTAAGTGCCGCCTGCGCCGATTCCTTCATGACATCTCCTAATTTTCCGGTAAGGGTTAAATTGCCTTTGCCTTTAAGCAAGGCTACTTCGACCGCCAGAATATCTCCACCCGTTTCCGTCCAGGCCAAGCCAGTTGCCACCCCTACCTGATTTTCTTTCTCCGCCGTCCCATAGCGATACTTTTCGGGCCCGAGCATATTTACCACGCTATTCGCCGTTATACGAGCATAGTAGTTCCTATCCTCCACTACCTTGCGGGCTACCTTGCGGCAAATAGCTGCAATCTGTCGTTCCAGATTTCTGACTCCTGCTTCTCTGGTATATTCCCTTATTATTTTGCGTATAGCACCTTCGCTGAAAGATATATTAGTCTCTTTAAGCCCATGTTCTTTTATCTGTTTAGGTATAAGATAATCCATGGCAATATGCAGTTTATCTTCTTCAGTATAGCCGCCTAGTTCGATTATTTCCATACGGTCAAGCAGAGGCCGCGGAATGTTGTGTACTGAATTGGCCGTCGTTATAAACATGACTTTGGAAAGATCAAAAGGTATTTCCAAATAATGATCACTAAAGCTGTTATTCTGTTCAGGATCCAAAACTTCAAGCAGAGCAGATGCCGGATCTCCTCTAAAATCCATAGTCATCTTATCAATTTCATCCAGAAGGAAAACAGGATTTTTAGAACCTGCCTGCTTCATTCCCTGCAAAATCCTTCCCGGCATAGAACCTACATAGGTGCGCCGGTGTCCTCTTATCTCTGCCTCATCTCTTATACCCCCCAGCGATATGCGGACAAAATTGCGGTTTAAAGCATGGGCTACTGATCTCCCCAGCGACGTTTTTCCTACTCCGGGAGGTCCTACCAGACATAATATAGGACCTTTCATCTTTTTAGCCAGTTTGCGTATAGCCAGATATTCTATGATTCTCTCCTTGGGTTTTTTTAAGCCATAATGCTCTCTTTCCAATATTTCTTCTGCCACTTTTATATCCAGCCGGTCCCGGGTTTCCACCGACCAGGGAAGGGATAAAAGCCAGTCCAGATAATTTCTCACTACTACTGCTTCGGCCACCATAGGAGGCATTTTTTCAAGCCTTTCCAGTTCTTTGTAGGCTTTCTCCCGGGCATGTTTGGGTAAATTAGCCTTTTCTATCTTTTCTTTCCATTCTTCAATCTCCATGCTCTTCTCATCTTTTTCTCCCAGCTCTTTCTGAATCGCCTTCATCTGTTCTCTTAAGTAATATTCCTTCTGGGTCTTTTCCATCTGCTTGCGTACCCGGATATTTATCTTTCTCTCCAGTTCCAGAACTTCCATTTCTTTGGCCAAAATTTCACAAAGATATTCTAAGCGCTTGTTTACATCCAGAGCTTCCAGTATCCTTTGTTTTTCATCGATTTTCAAGGTCAAATGGGAAGCAATCACATCTGCCAGTCTTCCGGGTTCTTCAATGGCTACTACTGATATTACCGTTTCCGGAGGAATTTTTTTGCTCATCCGCACATACTGTTCGAACTGGGAAACCAGGGTACGCATAAGAGCTTCAATTTCGGCATCTTTTTCCAGGTTATTCTCCTTAAACTGCTCCACCTTTACCTTCATATACGGTTCCATAGCTATAAACTCTTTTATCTGCGCCCGGCACAGCCCTTCTACCAGTATGCGCATGGTTCCACCCGGCATTTTTAATATCTGCCGGATCTCCGCAATCGTACCTATATGATAAATATCATCTTCATAAGGATCTTCATTTTGAGCATCTTTCTGGGTAACCAAAAATATTTCCTTATCGGCCAGCATGGCTTCTTCTATGGCATTAACCGATTTTTTTCTTCCCACATCCAGGTGAATAACTGTATAAGGAAAAACCAGCACTCCTCTTAAAGGAAGCAGCGGCATAATTCGGTATTCATTTTCCTGCTGCAACTATAACACCTCCCAAGCAAATACATTCTACTACAAGTGGATACTCTGTGCAATAATTCCTGTTTAACCCAATATAATTATATTATTACCTGCGCAAAAAGCCGACCTAAAAAGCAATACCCCTTTCTAAAAAGACAAAGTGCTAAACTCTTTTACCCCACCTGTTTTTTCAGGAAGCAAAGCTATTTTAAATACTTCATCAAGTTTTTTTACCGGTATAACTTCTAATTCAGGGAAATCTTCAAAAATACCCAGCCAGTTATCAGCAGGTATTATAACCTTTTTTATTCCTGCACGTCTTGCCGCTTCAATCTTACTTATTACGCCTCCCACCGGCTTTATCCACCCGTGTACCGAAACTTCGCCCGTCATGGCCACCTCATTATCCACAGCCATTTTGCATATAGCAGAATAAACCGCTACGGCAATGCTTACCCCGGCTGAAGGTCCATCAACCGGAATACTTCCCGGAAAATTTATATGAATGTCATAATTTCTGATATTAAGTCCATACAGGCTTTTTAGCACTGTAAGCACATTTTCTACGGCTCCTTTGGCCATACTCTTACGCCGCACCTTGCGATTTCGGTTTTCTACCTGCTCTTCTTCTACCACCCCGGTAACTATCAATTCTCCTTTACCCTGCCAGGCTGGAAAGGCTGCCGCCTCAATTTCTATCAATGTTCCCATACCTGCTCCATAAACAGCCATCCCGTTAACAACGCCTATTCTAGGTGTAGCAGAGGGTCTTACATCTATTCTAGGGGAAAACCTTCCATTATTCAAAACTTTTTCTACTATCCTGGCATCTATTTTTTTCTTTCCTTCCATCATAGCTATACCAGCTGCCAGCTGTACCATATTTACTGCTTCCCGGCCATTGCTTGCATACTTGACTATTTCCTGCAGAGCTTCTTCCTCCAGCATAAAATCGACTTTTAAAGCTGCATTGGAAGCAATAATTTTTATATGTTCCTTCTCTAAAGGTTTGAAAAAAACTTCTACACAACGCGACCTAAGAGCGGGGGGAAGTTCTTCCGGCATCCGGGTAGTAGCTCCCACTAATCTAAAATCAGCAGGTAATCCATTTTGAAAAATATCATGGATATGAGGGGGGATATTACGGTCATTTTCGTTGTAATAAGCACTTTCCAGCATAACCTTGCGATCTTCCAGAACTTTTAAGAGCTTATTCATCTGCATGGGATGAAGTTCACCTATCTCATCTATGAAAAGAATACCTCCATGTGCTTTGGTACAAGCTCCCGGTTTAGGCTGAGGAATACCAGCCGAGCCCATAGGCCCTGCCCCCTGATATATGGGATCATGTACCGAACCTATCAAGGGATCAGCAATATTCCTCTCATCAAAACGGGTAATAGTAGCATCTACCTCTACAAAATTAGCATCCTTACCAAACGGCGATAAAGGGTTAGCCTTGGCTTCCTCTAAAACTAGCCTGGCAGCAGCTGTTTTCCCTACTCCTGGAGGCCCATAAATAATAACATGCTGAGGATTAGGCCCACATAGAGCAGATCTTAAAATACTTATCCCCTCTTCCTGCCCTATAATATCTTGCAAACAAGTCGGTCTGGTTAAACTGGACAAAGGTTCAGTAAGCCTTAGGCTGCGCATTTTTTTCAACCTTAAGCTTTCGCGTTCTGATTCTCTAGTAACAATAATCTTTTTACTCTGTTGATTTTTAAGAAGGGTCCAAAAATAAATGCCGATTATTATGGCAAAAAACAGCTGTACCAGATACAAAACTCCGCCATACTTTATAAAAAACTCATTCATAATTTTTCCTTCCCTCAAGGAATTTTTAATATTATCCCCGGTAATTCCCTGAGAAATGAAAAAAAAGCCCAAGTAAAAAAAGGTAGCATGAGCTACCTTTTCCTCATCTTAAATTAATTAACTAATTAACTTTTCTTTTGGCATCTATAGTAACCAGCAAAGGCTTTTCTTTTTTCTCAATAACTTCTCTGGTTATCACCACTTTGGTTACATCAGCACGGGAAGGGACTTCATACATAACATCAAGCATAATATCCTCTATAATAGCCCTAAGCCCTCTAGCGCCGGTATTCCTTTTAAGAGCTTCCGTAGCCACTGCATCCAATGCATCCTCGGTAAACTCAAGCTCAACTCCATCCAGTTCAAACAGCTTTTTATACTGCTTTATAATAGCATTTCTGGGCTCGGTAAGAATTCTAATTAGGGCTTGTTTGTCCAGAGCATCAAGAGTAACTATTATGGGAACCCGGCCAACAAATTCTGGAATCAGTCCATAGCGCAAAAGATCCTGGGGCAGAATCATTTCCAAAATCTCACCGATTTTCTTTTCTTCCTTACTCTTTATATCTGCCCCAAAACCTATGCTCTTTTGCCCTATGCGCTGCTGAATAATTTTATCTATACCTTCAAAAGCTCCGCCACATATAAACAGGATATTAGTGGTATCAATCTGTATAAACTCCTGATGCGGATGTTTGCGCCCTCCCTGGGGTGGAACACTGGCAATAGTACCTTCCAGTATTTTAAGCAAAGCCTGCTGTACCCCTTCGCCTGATACGTCGCGGGTAATGCTGGGATTATCTGTTTTACGCGCTATTTTATCTATTTCATCGATATACACAATACCTTTTTCGGCCTTCTCTATATCATAATCAGCAGCCTGGATAAGTTTTAAGAGAATATTTTCCACATCTTCACCAACATATCCAGCTTCCGTAAGAGAAGTAGCATCAGCAATAGCAAAAGGCACATTCAATATTTTAGCCAAGGTCTGCGCCAAAAGAGTCTTTCCGCTGCCAGTTGGGCCCAAAAGCAAAATATTGCTTTTTTGCAGTTCAACATCATCTAATTTATTGCCCAAATTTATGCGTTTATAATGATTATAAACAGCTACCGCTAAAGCCTTTTTAGCCTTTTCCTGTCCGATTACGTATTCATCAAGTATAGCTTTTATTTCCTGAGGCCGCGGAATGTCTCCCAATTCAAAATCAAAATCATCAGCTAATTCTTCCTCAATTATTTCATTACAAAGCTCAATACACTCGTCACAAATATATACGCCAGGTCCTGCCACCAGTTTTTTTACCTGATCCTGACTTTTCCCGCAAAAAGAACATTTTAATTGGCCTCTGTCGTCCCCGTATTTATGCATAACTTCACCTCTTCTTTAAAAAAGCTATTTAGAACTAGCTTTTTTCGCTTTAGTTATCACCTCGTCGATGATACCATATTCTTTAGCTTCCTGAGCCGTCATGAAATAATCCCTTTCCGTATCCTGCTGTATCTTTTCTAATTTCTGCCCGGTTCTTTCGGCCAGGATACGATTCAAAGAATCTTTCATTTTTAATATCCGACGAGCATGGATTTCGATATCAGTTGCCTGACCCTGAGCCCCTCCTAAAGGCTGATGAATCATAATCTCAGCATTGGGGAGGGCATATCTTTTGCCCTTTTCCCCAGCTGCTAAAAGAAATGCCCCCATGCTGGCTGCCAGTCCTACACATATAGTACATACATCAGGCCTTATATACTGCATAGTATCATAAATAGCCATTCCCGCACTTATAGATCCACCTGGGCTATTTATATAAAGATATATATCTTTGTCTGGATCTTCTGCTTCCAAAAAAAGCAATTGGGCTATAACCAGGTTAGCTACGGTATCATCAATAGCACTTCCTAAAAATACTATGCGATCCTTAAGCAAACGCGAATAAATATCATAAGCTCTTTCTCCACGGTTCGTCTGTTCTACTACCATGGGAACAAGATAAGACATCTGCTCCACCCCTTTCCCAATGCCTACATTATAACCAATTATGCACCTGGCTTACAAACTATATTATTCTTTATATTATATTTTTTTTACTCAGATTTTTCTTCCTTTTCCTCAGCCTTTTTTACCTCTATATTTGCTTTGCTGATCAGATAATCGAAAGCTTTATCAACCTTAAGAGCATAAGCCATCCTTTCCCGCATACCCGCAAAAACTTCTTTGGCCTTTTCCAAATCCATTCCCATGTTTTCAGCCATTTCTCCTATTTCTTTATCTATTTCTTCATCGGTAACGGTAAAACCTTTTTCCTCAATAATTTTTTCCAAAATAAAGTTGGTTTTTACCCTTTTCTCAGCCTCCGGCCATATATCCTGAATAAATTCATCTTCGGTCATATTCATAGCATTAAAATAAGCCTGTAAATTAAGCCCTTGTGCATAAAGGTTGCGTTCAAATTCCTGCATCATCCTTCTGGCCTGATCCTCGACTACGGCCCTGGGCACTGCTATCTCACATACCTCTAAAAGCTTTTCTACGATTTCATTTTTCAGTATTTCTTTTTTCTGCCTTTCTACGGTTTCCTCCAATCTCTTTCTTATATCATCTTTTAATTCATCCAGGGTATTAAATTCACTTATTTCCTGAGCAAATTCATCATTTAATTCTTTTAACTTTTTCGTCTCCACTTTGTTTACCTTTACTACAAAGCGGGCTTCTTTCCCGGCTAAATCTTCAGCATGATAATCTTCCGGGAAAATCACATTTACTTCTACGGTATCTCCTGCTTTAGCACCTATCAGCTGCTCCTCAAAGCCAGGAATAAAAGTATTGGAACCTAATTCCAGAGGATAACCTTCTCCTTTGCCTCCTTTAAACGGTTCATCTCCTATAAACCCTTCAAAATCAATAACTACCGTATCTCCAGATGCAGCCGGTTCATCAACTTTAGTTACCAGTTCTGCATAACTAGCCCGTAAATTTTCCAGGCTTCTTTCCACTTCTTTTTCCGTCACTACCAGTTCAGGCACTTCTATCTCTAAGCCTTCTATATTACCCAGCTTCACTTCAGGTTTAACGGGAACAACCGCCTTAAAGGTAAACGGTTTTCCGGCTTCAATCTCCCCTATTTCAAAATCAGGTTCAGCAATAGGCTCAATATTCAATTCTTCCAATGCCTTTTCATAGGCCTCAGGAACTATATATTCCAGAGCATCCTGATAAAGAATTTCCTTGCCATAATAAGCTTCTAGAAGCGGTCTTGGCGCCTTACCTTTGCGAAATCCAGGAATAGAAACTTTTTTTACTATTTTACGATATGCATACTGCAGACCTTCTTCCAGCTTATCGGCATCTACTTCAATCTGTATACATGCCTCACTGTTTTCTATCTTTTCTAACCTAGCCTCCATTTATGCTCCTCCTAACTGATAAATATTTAAATATTGATAAAAGGCTTAGAGAATATAGAACCTTACAATTAAATAGCCCTCTTAAAGAATTTACCCTAATTTTATTAAAAACACAACACCTCGGCTTATGCCGAGGTATTTTTTTCTTTATGGAGCGGAAGACGGGATTCGAACCCGCGACCCTCGCCTTGGCAAGGCGATGCTCTACCACTGAGCCACTTCCGCACTCAATTGTCTCCTATATAAGAATATATAATTCCTACCCTTTTCGTCAAGAGCCTGCACAACATTTTTCTATTTTCCTTAATTTACAACCTGTAATCATTATTAAGCATTATTACCCTAACCAAACTTCTTTAATCATTTTAATCACTATACTAATAATTTAATTTCCCCCCTCTTCTTTTAAACATTCCATAAGCCGAGCTCCTAGCTTTAATAAAAATATGCCTTGCTTTACCTCCAGCTCTTCATCCTCCAGATCATCCTGCTTCAAAAGAGCCAAAGATATCTCAGGATACCGGTTAAAAAATTTCGCCAGATGTCTTATCATATAAGTTTCCAGGCGTTTAAGGCTTCCTAAACTCCCCCGATAATCGCGGAAAAAAATTACAATATCTTCCTCTTTAAATGCCCGGCGTATGTCGCGAATCAGCTTATTCTTATCTTTACCTGGGGGGGTAGTAAAAAAGATCTTGTTATTAACTACTATAACATATCCCCACTGGTAATTTTGATCCGGAGAAAATGTCAGCCACAGAAAAGAAGCATTATCGCCATATTCCTCTAATAGTTGAAATCTCTTATAGCTTTTAAGCTGTTTTAAAGCCTGATGGGGATTTATGACTTCTCCTACCTGCCAGGAAATCTCCAAAGGTTGATTAATCAAATTTAAAGTGTTCTGTTCCATCTCATCCAGGGCGGTTATGTAAGATTGCAAAATGACATTTCCCTTAGCTTTCAGATAATTAAAATCGCTCACATCATAAGGATTATACTCTTCCAGAAACATAGGAACCTTAGACATAAAATTTTCTGCCATTTCAGGCATTACTACAAAAACAGGTGAAAAAATCCAGTAACTATCTCCCAGAGGAAGCAACCGGGTTATACATATCATACCCGGAATTACCTGTTCTTTTCGCCTTTTATCCAGTACCCCATATATTCTATACTTCTCCCCGGTAAAAATATCTTCCAGCCATATCTCAGATAAATTTTTAATCTTAATCCAGTAAGCACTGACATAACTCATCATCATATTGAAAGCAGCTGTTCTTAAATAAGGCGGAAACATAGACGCATGCAGTTCCCAAAACGCATGGGCCAGGGTTCTATCATCTTCCCCGGCCAAATCAAGCAAAAAAGCTCGTTTCCAAAATTCCCTATAAGTGGCCTGGAAATCCTTATTCCAGAATTTGCGCTTTTCATTTACCAATTGATAAAATTTTTTTCTGCTTTCTTCTTCTCTCCTCTCTACATCTTTTTCTATAGAGTTTTTAAAAATCTGCATATGCATCCATACTTCCTCATAAGTCCTTATTTTATCCCCGGCATCCATTTCCTCAAAACGCGGGTATTGAGCAAGAGGACGGGAAAAATCAAGCGGATATTGAGTAAAATGGCGCACTATCTCTTCGGAATTTTTTCTTATCAGGCTGCTGGCCACGCCAAATCTTTTTCCTACTTTAGAAAAATAGATCTTTTCCCCTGACAGCTCGCTATAAGCATATTCCAAAGCCGCCATCCACCATTCCGGCTTATAAATAGTTGGCTTAAAAATACTGGAAAATTCATTCCACATAAAAATCAGCCATGCCAGTTTAGTTCTCTTTTCAGGAAGGCTATAATACATCTGGTAAAAAGCTGCTGCTATCTGGCGATAAAGCTCATTAAGCCAGGTATAAGCGGACACATAAGGAGTAACCTCCTGGCGGGTTCTAAATTTTCCTACCCTTATCGCCAGCGTTTCTCCATCAGTTATTCCTCTAGGTACCTTACTTTTAGCCAGCTTAAGTTTTTTCCTTATGACATCAGCAGAAATATAATACTCTCCTAGAATCCTGGCTTTAATCTCGTTCAATTCTAATTCATCCAAAACCTGTTCCAGCAATACCCGTCCCTGCATACTATTAACAGCTTGCAGAGGAGTCATACCATCGAGTTCGCGTTTAGGAGTATTAAGCCAATTTTCCAAATATTTATCCTGCATTATTTGCCCCAATATTTCTTCGGCTTCTTCCCTATCCGTAAAATTGAAACCTTCGCTCCATTCCCCTGTCCAACCAAAATGGCAAATAATCTGGTTTATTTTATCTGTAATCAAATCCAAATAGTTTTTGCTCTCGGTAACTATTACCAATAAACTACTGCCTACATAAATTCTTTTAAAACTATTATCACCTTTTGCAACAGTCAGCTTTACATACTTACGGTCTTTTTCCAATACCAAAAAACCCTGCTTCTTTAAGCATCTTATCCAATCCTCTTTATTACCCTTTTTCCATATAAAGCTCCGGCTTTTCAGGCTGTTTTCTCTTATTCCCAGGCTTAAATCTATCACCAAACCGCACAAAACTTCGGCATATTCCCAGAGAAAAAGTTCCATATCACCAACCTGTTCATTTATGCGGCGTGAGTTTATTTCTTCACATAAAAACTCTTTATTCTCCCCAGGGATAATTACCGTTTTCCCAGCCGCTATTACCGAATTATTTATCCTAACCAATCTTAAAAGTAAAAGGTCTCCTTCCTCTACTGCTTTAGTTACATCCCCAAAATTTCTCTCTACCACAAAAGTTTTATCACAAAAAATATCCCTTAGTCCCACAGCATTATTTCTGATCCACTCTACCTGGTAAACAGATAGATAAGACCTCTTTAAAGCCTTTAAAATCTCTTTCATCTTTTCATCCAATTTGTCCTCATATTCCACAAAATAAAAATCAATAATAGGAGATACATCCCGGTAAAATCTGTAATTAGTCAGATACCATAACCAGAAGACCTGCTGCATCTTTTCATCTATTTCCCCTGCCTGAGTATAGGACATAAATTTATCCCGGGCGTTTTTTTCCCAGTTATAATAATAACTTTTAGCATAGATAGTAAGATTATTTATGGCTTTCTCCAGATATTTTCCATACTGGTTTTTCTTGCCTAAAGGAAAATGTATTACCAAACACTCATTAACCAAACATCGCTGTTCAGCATATTCTTTATTATCACTATATACACGGGCATCCGGTCCATCTATTCTGGTCATGCAAGACCCCCCCATACTCCTCCCTCATTTTATGACACTACAAAATTGTTATAACAAAATGATATAATATTCTATTATCATAATAACAAATTTTATAATGATTTGTATATTTATTTAGGAAAAAACTAAAAGGGGTTCTGGTATCCCCCTTTTCATTCTCCTATTTAATAATTTTTTTGTATAAATCACTTGTAACATACCCACTACCGGGAAAAAGTTCTTTAAGCTGAAGTAGCATCTCCCTGGCCCTATCCAGATCTCCTCTTTTATAATATAGAGCAGCCAGATAATAAAGGCTCTCATCATGATAATTAGAATGAGGAAATAAATTTATATATTCAATATAATACTTTTCAGCCCTATCATAATCTCCCTGTAGATAATAAACCCGAGCCAAATAATACAGAGCTTCCCGATTTATATAGCTATGCGACTTCATAGCCACAGCGTTCTCTAAATGCCAGGCAGCATTTTGCCAGTCCCTTTTTCTATAGGCCTTAAATCCTTCCCTATAATAATACATCTCGGCATCTTTATCGTAACATACTGCTCCTTCTTCCTTTATTTCGGCAAGTTTATCCTCATCCATCATACTCAAAACAGGTAGCGCTTCTTCTTTTTGGTCCCCTTTACTGCTGATAACCGTCCCCACTTCAGAAACTTCTTTTACCTTCGGTCTTATTAAATCATGGCTGTTAACAGCTGTAACTATCTGCCAGCTCAAAACGAGAGCAGCCATCCCTGAAAATGCCCAAACGGCTTTACTTTTACTAAAAGGCCATACTAAAGAAGGAACAAGAGAAATCTCCTTTTCTCCACCAGATGCACAATTTAACAGCAAACTTTCCCTTTCCTTCAAGGTTTGCGTAATAAAACCATGCAGCTCCTCATTATTCCTGTCCCTTTTCAGTCCTTGCCTCCATACCTTAAGCGCTTCATCAAGTTTGCCCATTTCTTTATAACACACACCCAAAAATTTGTATACACTAACAAAATTATCATTTTCCTCCAGCAGTTCATGTAAAATAGCCCCTGCTTCTTCGTATTCCCTAAACTTAAGCAAAGCCAGAGCTTTATAATAACGTTTAAGCCAGAACTTAAAAGCCGGATTCCTAACCTTTTTTAAATTGCTCCGGGCAATTTTATTAGCAGGGTCAAATTTTAAAACCTCATCCCAGTAAGATTCAGCCTCTGCAAATTCCCCCAACACATAACAACAATCAGCCATAAGATTAAGCATCATTACATCCCTGGCATCAGCCAGCAAAACTTCTCTTATTTTTTTCATCGCCCCGCTTATATCCTGCTGGCTAAGCATCTCTAAAATCTGACGACGTTTTACTTCCATTCCCCCATCAGCATTACTGTACACCACTAAAATTACACCACCCTTGTCCTGCCGTTTTCATAATTATTTCCACAAGGGTGGTGTAAATTCCTTCCATTTATTTATTTATTTTCTAATTGCTTCCAGAATCTTATCTATCCCAGCTATAACTTGCCCGGAAACCTTGTTCATTTCCTCTATTCTGGATACCGCCTCGTTTTTGCGCCCTTCATTATTTAATCTTACCGCTTCTTTAGCAAGAGCATGCAGCTCTTTATGCGGTTTATCCACATATTCATTAAATACTTTAAGCACTTTTTCATCCTGCACATTTCTGATCCATCTGCCTAACCGGCACTGTTCATGGTTAAATATAGTCTCCGGATCTATATAAAGGTCGTGTTCAACTATAAATTCATGTTTTTTTACAAAACCCAGGTGATCCTGTTTTACCTGATCAAGAACTACTTCAGCCGGCAGCTTATACTGAGCCAGTATCGCCCGCAAACGATCAGATATATTATTAGTATCCTCGATGACTTTAATAAGCTCTTCAAAATCACCTATGCGGTTTTCGGTTTCTTTAATCTGTCCCTCTAAAGCAGAAATGAGCATGGTTACCGCAGCACTAACTTCATTTACCACCGCAGAAATCTCTTCAGAAGAAGCACTCTGCTCTTCTACTGCACTGCTTATCTCAAGTATGCTGGCTTCAACTGCAACAATATTATTAACTATATTCTCCAAGCTTTTTACTACGGTCTCAGTTATCCGGCCGCTTTCCGCCACTGCCGAACCTACGGATTCAATTTCCCCGGCAAAACTGTTAATATTAGCCTGCACCCGCTCGATAAGGCTGCTTATCTGCTTGGTATAGCCTGCTGTTTCCTCGGCCAGTTTCCGAATTTCCTCGGCTACTACGGCAAATCCCCGGCCATGTTCTCCCGCCCTGGCCGATTCGATAGCCGCGTTCAGAGCTAAAAGGTTAGTCTGTTCAGACACCGCCATGATAGTACTGGTAATCTGCCCGATATCATTAGATATGGCCGTAAGCTCCCTCACTTTTTCTACGGCTCTGCCTGCTCTCTCTCCAAGCAGACTCATCACTTCTTTTATCTGCTCAATTTCTTCTTTTCCCTTACGCGCATCATCAGCTAAGACTACATAAGTTTCCTGCAGGTTCTGGGTCTGCTTGGCCACCATCTGGGAAGCGCCGGCAATCTCCTCTACCCCGGCATCGGCTTCGCGCAGATTTTCCCCCGCTTCCTTAAGCCTTCTTCCTATGCCTTCTAACTCGTCTATGCTGTTTTTAAGTTTAAAAACAGCCGATGCTGCTACATCATTCATAAAATAGGCATTGGTAGTAAGGCTAGAAGTATTATGGAAAAGTTCATAGAAGACATTTTTTATCTTTTCCAGCAGCCTGGAAAAATCCCTGGCAATTAAACCAATTTCATTTTTGGAAGCGATATCTACAACTCTGGTCAGGTCGCCTTCACTGACTTCTCTTATCACTTCTTTCAAAGGAGCAACATGTTTAAGGGCATTATGTAAAACTATATAAGCAGCCAGACAGAGAATAGCCAAACCGGCTATTATAATCAGCAAGGCCCGATGTTTAGCTTTGGCTTCGGCTGCCATAAAAGCCTCGCGGGGCACTTCCCCCTGGGCAAAAGCTATTACCTTTCCCTCGGCATCTTTAATCGGAACTAAAGTCAAAATATATCTCTTATCAGAACTCAGGCGATAAAAGGCTTCTCCTTTACCTATCTCATTTACATCTTCTTCCGTAAGGCTTACCCTTGCTTCTCCATTCTGCCACAAAACCTGGCCATCAGCCTTTTTTAAAACATATATGCCATCAAGCTCAGCTAACCTTTCCCCTATTTCTTTTTCCAAAGACATGCCTATTTCAAAAACGCCGATAAACCGGTCATTATGATATACAGGATTTATACAGCGTATGCCGTAACCTGCTACTCCTTCTTCCAGTGCCACTACCTGCTCTTTATTCCTTATCGCCTGCATAAGAGCCGGGCGAAAGCTTAAGTCATCCCCATATTTTTCCGGCATATGCGCCCGGTAAAAAGAACGCCCGTTTTCATCTATAAACTGCAGCTGGGCTACGGCATGTTTTTCCTGCCATCTCTTATAGATAGGATCAACCACTTTTTTCAACCCTTCCCTGTCCCTGGCGGCAAAAGCTGTTATAATATCTTCATGCGCAGCCAGAGAATCAGAAAGCAAAACTGCCTCCTCCTTGGCTCTTTCCACACTTGCCGCGGTGGTGGCTATAATTTTCTTAGCATACTCATCTTCAAAATCCTTGATGAGCAGTTTCTGTAAAGCCAGGTTATTCCAGTAAAATACCGAAAAAATAACTACATTAAATAAAATCAGGTAAAATATAATCCTTACTTTTATACTGTTTTTAATTTTAAATCTTGCCATCCCCCATCAACCCTCCTGGAATACAAAGCATTAATTTTCCATCTAATTTTAACATATGTTCAGATACATTTGACATTATATTAGTGTAAAATTAATATTTAGCAATTCTTAAATATGCAGCCGAAAAAACACAGACACATAATTCAAGAAAGCAGGTGGGAATTTGCAATTAACTGTCAAAAACATGCTCGATATGTTTGCTGACTTTAAAGTTATTGCCGGCAGGAGGGGAATCTACCGCCAGATAACTACGGTGAGCGTCATAGATGCCCCGGACATACATGAATGGCTGAAAGGCGGAGAATTTTTGATAACTACGGGATATATAATGCGCGATAACACTTTAAAATTCGCTGTCTAGTAATAGAACAGAGAAAATGTCCCATGTCTCGCAGGATAGAAGCTAAGTCTTTTCCTGTAAATAGATAACATGGGGGTTGATAGAATAGTGAAAAATGTCCTTTTGGGGATCCACGGATATTTCAACATAATCAAAGACCAAAAGAACCTTAATTTCTTGGGTTGTAAAGACCACGCTCATATCTTCCATACTGACCGTCCGGGGATAGTTATTCTCATCCGGCGGATATTTCTTAATTATGTGCTTAATATAATCTTTCATATCCTCCTTTAGAATCTCCTTATCATTTAACACTATCCTTAGAGTGGGAAGACCATAAGGAGGATTAACCAGCCAGTAAATTCTGTATAAACCGCGTTCGCTTTCTACGGTTGCCGGTTTGCTCGTCAGATCGTAGCCCTCCAAGACGGTGACTGCCCATTTATACTGGCTGATATCAACGGCCCCCAGCGGTCTCTGCAGGACAATGGCTGGGTAAGGTATTCCTCTATCCTGGCCACTGATTTGAGGCCACGCTTGTTCAAATCCCAGTTTGGTTTTGAAGGTTTCCGGGTTAATCAGATTCCGATCCAACCAAGGCGGAAGCTCGGCCTCTGAAGATGAAACCAGAAAAACCAAAGCATCGGTTATCGCCTCCCGGACTGCTAATTCCGGCTCCTTAACTGCCGCCACCAGCTTGCCGTCAGTAAGCATCCCCTGGCTGACGAGCAGGCTCTCCAGCCGATTAACTTGCCACTTAACAGACAAGTCGTGGTAACCAACCATGGGAAGAACAGATATTAATGCCAATATGCAGGCGAGTTCGGCTATAAAGCGGTGTCCTTTATCCTTCTTCACTATCAAGATAATAGCGGCACATACCGACAGTATCCAGATCATACCGAACCAGTACTCGGTGGTTTTAAGACCCCAGTGGCCAAGCTGGATCCAGAAGGCCCGGGCTTCAAAAGCCAGGATTATCAGAGCTGCATAAGGGAAAAACCGACGGTAAAAGCCAGCAAGGCTTGATTCATGATGGGTCACCATGATGTGCAACAGGAGTCCACCTAAGGCATAAGTAGTGGCAATGGACGAAAGCTGGGTAAAAGAAACCTCGACCCCGGTTATTAAAGATTTAACCGTCCACAGCAAAAGAACCAAGGTCATAGCCAGCATAAGCGGGATTAAGATGGAAGAAAAGAGCACTTCCACAAAGCGCGGCTGTTTCTCAGCTTCCTGGCGGCGAAAATCCATTTCATCCTTGGTAAAGTCAGGAAAGTAGCCGACAAAAATCGCAAAGCTAATAAAACCGCTTATAGTCGCCAGGTACAGGTAAACCTTCTCGCTCATTTGGCTATACAATAAGACCTGTACAGCTCCAGCCACAGCGGAAAGTCCGGCCATAATGGTTCCCCCATAGATAAGGGCGATAAAAAAAGCCTTTAGGATCATAAACAAAGATTTCGCCAAATCTGAACCGACTTTCTGATCCCCCGCCAGCACCACAAATCCCAGAAAACATATTAGCATAGCAGCAGTTACCCGTGCCGCTGCCAGTTCAGATAGTACCGGATAGTTATAGAAATCAGTAAGGAGAGGATCAACTCTGCCGCAATAATAAAGCAAAAAGAACGTAACCAGAGGAACTAACAAACCCAAGCCATTGGCCACCATAAACATTTTATGGCTTTTATAAATCCTCTGAGCTGCGGTTATGGCAGTCAGGCTAAATACTGCTCCTAAAGCCAGGGAAAGATGAAGACAGTTGAAAAGAAAATTATATAACTCTTGTTGCGGCCAATCAATATTTATCCTTATGATAGTCACTATGGCAAAGGCCAAAGCATTTACCATGGCCGCCGGAAAACTTTTAAAAGCATTCAAGGCATCTTTGGTTAATTGAATTACCCTTCCCCATAAACCTTCCAAAAAATCACCCTCTAGTTCCTTTTCTCCAATTAATTCTAGAGTTTTTTGCCTTCCTCCTTGGCCCTTTATTTCATCAAGGCTTTTTTAGATAAAAAAAAATGGTGGGCGATACAGGATTCGAACCTGTGACTTCTTCCGTGTGAAGGAAGCACTCTCCCGCTGAGTTAATCGCCCCCAACTGTTTATGTATTTTCTTGCTCATATGATAATACCGTTGCCGGTTAATTGTCAACTTCAGCAGCTAGTATAATGAGCAGATGATCAAGGCAGCTTTAGACAGCATGAGTCTAATGAGCTACCGGAGGATCCCCGGTTTGGACCATATGCCCTTTAATGACAAAATTAAGATTATTTAAAAACAGCAGTAATGGTAGTAAAAAATTTCCCCTATTTCGTAATCGTACACTGCATTACCGTACTATGGACATAAAAAAAGTAGCAGGTATTTGCTCCTCACCTGCTACCTTAACTATCCTAAAGAAACTAGCTACATAATGGTCGGGGCGACAGGACTTGAACCTGCGGCCTTCTGATCCCAAATCAGACGCGCTCCCAAACTGCGCCACGCCCCGAACAGCGTAAATATATTATCATTTTAAGCTGATTTTTGTCAAGGCAAATAACTCATCAATTTTTAGGCGGCTGCCATACTTCCCATACCTTGCCGGCCAAAGCAGTAGAAGGCTTTAAGGTAGCCTGTCCTTCTTGCCATCCGGAGGGCATAACTTCACCTGTATTCCTGTTATGCTGGAAAGCCTTTATCTGTCTTAACAGCTCTTCGGGATTTCTGCCTACCGGGGGAGCTAAAATTTCCGCTGCTTGAATTACTCCATCCGGGTCAATCAAAAACCTTCCCCTTATATCTACTCCGGCTTCTTCATCATATACACCATATAAACTCCCTATCTTGCCTCCGCGATCTGATAACATGGGAAAAGGTATACCACCATCTACCATTTTCGCAAGCTCAGTTTCATTCCAAACCTTGTGAGAAAATACACTGTCTACACTCACAGCCAGAACTTCGACCCCTAGAGCTTGCAATTTATCATAGCTTACAGCTATGTGTGAAAGCTCCGTAGGTCATACAAAAGTAAAATCCCCGGGATAAAAACAAAGCACTACCCACTTGCCCCGATAATCGGACAATTTCACCTTAGTAATTTTCCCCTGATAAAAAGCATCGGCTTCAAAATCAGGAGCTTTTCTCGTTACCAGCATACAGACCCTCCTTTTTGCAAATTTTTCTATATAACTTAATTTTATCATTTTTTAGACAACAACAATATAAACCCCCTAAAAATCGGCACTAAATAACTTATAAACATTTATAAAATAACCAAAATTTATAATTATATAAACATCTCCGGGCTATCCAAAATCTGTAAACAACAAAAATCCACAAAAACATTAAAAACTACCAGGGCGCCAGCACACATATTTGCTTGTATTTTATTTTCCAGAATATTATAATTTTTATATGAAAAATTTTTACTTTATAAACAAAAGGAGGTTCTTGTATGGCATACCAGCTCCCCCCTCTGCCTTATGCAGCAGACGCATTAGAACCGGTTATATCCCGCGAAACTATTGAATACCACTACGGCAAACATCATCAAACTTATGTAAATAACCTGAACAATCTCATCAAAGATACCCCCATGGAAAACCTAACCCTAGAAGAAATAGTCCTGCGCTCTTCAGGAACTATATTCAATAACGCCGCCCAGGTATTTAACCATAATTTCTACTGGAACTGTCTGACTCCTAACGGCAAAGGCCAGCCTTCCGGAGCTCTGGCTGAAGCCATATGCCAGCAGTGGGGAGATTTTGCCAAGTTTAAAGAAGAGTTTAGCAAAGCTGCCATTTCCCTTTTCGGTTCGGGCTGGACCTGGCTGGTTAAGGATGAGCAAGGAAAGCTCTCCATCGAAAACACCAGCAATGCCGACACCCCTATCTTGAGAGGTAAAAAGCCGCTTTTGACTTTCGATGTGTGGGAACATGCCTATTATATAGACTACCGCAACGCACGGGCTACCTATGTAGAAAAGCTATGGGATATAATAAACTGGGATTTTGTAGAATCCAACTTTTAAAAAAAGAAAGGGGGGCACCAGATTTGTCCCCCTTGGCTATTCCTTATTCAGCATCCAGAAGATAGAGGTCATCTCCCCAGTAAAGATGGCGAAGTCCAATCTTCTGATCTTTTCCTTTTGCTTGACGGAAATATTCAGATATATAAACATCTACACCGTCAATAGTATCCAAAACAAATTTCTCCCTTTCCTGAGGCCTGCCCAATTTCACGGACCTCATAGGCTGAGGAGGAGCTCAAGAACAAGGCTGATATATGATATCTATCACTACTTCCCCTCCGTTATTTAATATAAAAGCACGCGCTTCTTCTTCTATCCCTACTATATTAATAATTCCACCTCCTCTCTGGGGGTTAAAAGCTTTTTGTTATATAATTTAATAGACAGGTTTGCTCCTGTCAAAAGCTAACCTCGATTTTCCGGGGTTTTAACAAACCCCAAAAAAATTTTAAAATTTCTCTTGCATTCATATTGGAAACATAGTATAATACTTTTCGCGGGCGGGTGTAGCTCAATGGTAGAGCCCCAGCCTTCCAAGCTGGTTGCGAGGGTTCGATTCCCTTCACCCGCTCCATTTTTATGTCCCTGTAGCTCAGCTGGATAGAGCAACGGACTTCTAATCCGTAGGTCGGGGGTTCGAATCCTCCCGGGGACGCCATTTGTGGTGGATGTAGCTCAGCTGGTCAGAGCACCAGATTGTGGCTCTGGGGGTCGTGGGTTCGAGTCCCATCATCCACCCCATAATTACCCTTGACAACCCCGGACGAAAATTGATATAATTCGTACCGTTGGGGTGTAGCCAAGCGGTAAGGCAACGGACTTTGACTCCGTCATTCGTTGGTTCGAATCCAGCCACCCCAGCCAGTTTGATACATGGGTCATTAGCTCAGTTGGCAGAGCACCTGACTTTTAATCAGGGTGTCCCGCGTTCGAGTCGCGGATGACCCACCATCTTAAGAAAAATAATTTCCTCCGCTGTAAGCGGAGGTTTTTGTATTTCAGGAACAATTTTCTATTTCCTGCAGCAGTTTAATATATTGGTCTATTTCCCATTCCGGCCGGTATTTTGCCCGGACTAGCTCTTTCGCATTTTTTCCCATTCTCTCCTTTTCCTCAGGATTCTCCACGAAAAAGGCAGCTGCTCTAGCTAGTTCATCAAGGTTTTTTACATACAACCCCTCTTTTTTATCTTCGATTACCCCCAGATTACCTGGTACGGCTGTCAATATAGCCGGCTTGCCAAGTCCCATAGCTTCTAAAGCCGCCTGCGGCTGTCCCTCAGATAAAGAACAGTTTATAACTACATCGCTTAAAGCCAAGTAATCACCTATTTTTTCATGCTCAATTTCCCCTAAATACCTTATCCAGCTATATTCTTTTACAGCCTTTAAAACCTCTTTCCCATAATCCTCATCTATCAGAGGACCTAATATAACCAACCTTATTTGCGGATAGGATAAATAAACCTTGTGCAGGGCTTTTACTGCCAGCATAATATTTTTTACCGGCCTTATTCCACTAGGTAGAATAAAAACTATTTCTTTTTCCTCCCATCCTAAATCTCTTCTGGTTTTTCCCTCAACAAGAGGAATTTTTACTCCCTGGGGAATAATACGAATCTTTTCTTTAAGATCTGGATAAACCTTGCTTAAACCGTGGGCAAAATAAGCTTGAAAAACTACAATATAAGAAGCCCAGCTTAATACCGGGTAAAAAGTATACCCTCTATCCTCATTTATATCGGTTCCGGTAAGGGTAAGTAAAAGAGGCAACTTTTTTAATTCCGGCATCCTTTCTAAAGCATTCATCATATAACGGGCATTGAACCCATGTAAAACAGCCAGATTATTGGTATTTTTCAAAATATCCCTTATTTTAAAAATCCACTCCGTATCATCCAGAGAAACGAGATAAGCTTTAACTCCTCTACCCCTATATCCCGCCCACAATCGGGAAGCAGTGATCTTATTACCTCTCTGCTGACTATAAAAAGGGGTCAAAAGAATCACTTCTTTACCCAAACCTTTATATTTTTTAAGCATATATTCCTCCCTTAAAAACATCATGGCATAAGTATACAGGCATAAACCTTATAAAATAACGTAAAAAAGCCGTCCAGGCAAATATTCCCGGGCGGCTTTTTTTATCTTATTTAAGCCAGATTAGCTAAATTATGAGCCATGCGATCAAGTTCTTCGGCCATAGCTTCTAACTGCTCTATATTAGCAAAAACTGATTGGGTTAAGTCGGCCTGTTTTTGTACTACCTGGGCCGCAGCTGTAACCCCTTTAGTAATTTTCTTCACCGAATCTTCTATATTACCTAATATACTGGAAATCCTCTGCACCGAAGCCGAGCTATTTTCAGCCAATTTACGCACCTCATCGGCTACAACAGCAAAGCCTTTGCCATGTTCGCCGCTTCTGGCCGCCTCGATAGCGGCATTAAAACCTAAAAGCTTGGTCTGTTTGGCTGTATTGTTTATTATGTTGAGCACTTCCCCGGTTTCTCCTAAATGAGTAGAAGCCAGATTGCCCAGTTCAAGCAGAGTCTGTCCGCCACTGGCTACTTCCTGGGCAAAATTGGCCACTTCTTCTACTATCCGGCTCACATTCTGCATAGTAGCCGTCATCTCTGAAGCCATATCCGCCAATTTTTGCGCTTCAGCATGCAGTTTCCTTATCATCTCTTCCCGGGCCTCTACCATAGTCATCATAAGATCAGCTCCATGCGAATCAACTACAGCTACATTTTCTTTTTTATTTTCATATATAATCTGCTGTACTTTGGAACTACCCGTAGCTTCAACAATAACATTCACTCCAGCTAAATTAAGTATACGATTTATATCTGTATAAAAAGGGATTCCCTTTTCCCGTGCCAACACAGCTCCCGGAGCCCTATCATTTACATCACATACTCCCAGTACCTTCACCTGTTCAATCCCTTGCAGAGCTTTTAAAACCGAAGTTCCCCCGGCTCCTAATCCGACAATTGCCACATTAATCATTTACCATCCACCCCCTGGCAATATTTTAACTATTTTTCCACAGCTTAACCTGCCGTCCCAACTTTTATATACATTATAACAAAGATTCAAACACAAAATAGGATAATCTTTATATTTTTAAAAATTAATTTAATATAAATCTACCATCCGGTTAAACTAGGTACAAAGGAGGTGAGGAAATATCGAAAAAGACCATAACTCCCGCAAAAGAGTAGCTTATCTGCAGGACATAATCTGCAACAACCCACTTATAAAAGATTCGCTGGACAGCAATTACTACCAGATTATAGATCAAAACAGCGATTTAGAAGATTTAACCTAAAAAACGCGTACAGAAGGAGGTTAAAAACTTCCTTCTGTTTTTATTAAGCAGGTAAATGCCATAATAAATAGAATTATATAAATAACTCAAGTTTCGCATCCAGAAAACCCTGCTCAAACAGCAATAAATCGGGGGTAACTGAGCAAAAAAATTGTTGTTGACAATAAAAAACGCCTTGTTCTGCGATGAGGTACAGGATATTGACTACCAGACCGCCATACGGTATCTTTTGCTTTTTATTGCCGAACTGCGCAAAAAAATTTCCCAGGATTTATACGCAGAAATTTTGTGTCAAGTTCGATATTGGATTGCTGGTCAACCAGCATACATTAGGGCTTTGATGCCTGTTTTAAACTGC
>NZ_FQWY01000045.1 GCF_900129805.1 Thermosyntropha lipolytica DSM 11003 | reverse complement strand
CCGTCCACCCTCTCAGGCCGGCTACTGATCGTCGCCTTGGTAGGCCGTTACCCCACCAACTAGCTAATCAGACGCGAGCCCATCCATAAGCGATAGCCCCTATAGGCCATCTTTACTGTGTCCCCCATGCGGTGAACACAGCTTATGCGGTATTAGCACCAGTTTCCCAGTGTTATCCCCCACTTATGGGTAGGTTGCTCACGCGTTACTCACCCGTCCGCCACTAGGTATTTAAGATTCCTCCCGAAAGATTCCTCTTAAATACCCCGTCCGACTTGCATGTGTTAGGCACGCCGCCAGCGTTCGTCCTGAGCCAGGATCAAACTCTCCTTCAAATCCTTATTCCTTACCTATCCTAGCTTCCCTAGCTTTTCAAGGCTTACTATCCTCAATTTGCTCCCGCACGCTTGCCTTGCTGTTCAGTTTTATCAAGATCCCGCGACCCGCTCCCCGCGTCGCGCAAGAATTATATTATCACCTCTTTTGCTTCTTGTCAACAAATATTTAAATTTTTTTTACACCTGATAAAAATTACTTTAATCTTTCATAATTATGTTAGCTGGTAATTATATTATACAAAAAATATCGACAATTTTGAATATTATTTTTAAATAAAAAGAGAGGGAAAACCCCTCCCCTTTTTATTCATTAACCGCTCTCGGCTTTTTTATTTTCTCGATATATATGGCACAATCCGGACAAACCATTTCACATATGCTGCAGGCGATGCAGCCCTCTTCATCTTTTGGTTTTACTGTAGGTGTCCCATATACCCCTAGTTTTTCCGACCATACCAGAACATCATTGGGGCATTTTTCTTTACACAACCCGCATCCCTTGCAGTAATCAGGAAAGATATAAAAATTAGCCTTAGCTAGAGCAAATTTTATCCCTTCTATCTGTTTACCCATTATTTTGCCACCTCTTCCTTAAGGGCTTCCTGCGCCATATTCCAGCCTATTTCTAACGCTTTGTGATTAAGCTCTCTTAATTTCGGGTCTTTTTCAAACTTGGCTCCCAATTTCTTTTCCAGCGCATATTTGGCTGATCCCAGGCTCACTATGCCGGTAAAGCCGATAACTGCCCCCATAATTATCATGTTAAATACCCGGGGATGCAATTCACGGCTGGCTGTATCTAGAGCAGGTAAGCCAATTATTTTTTTCGCTTCTTTAGGCAACTCTTCTTCCTCGGGAGTAAAGCTGCTGTCATATACAAATATGGTATTCTCATCCGAGTATCTGGCCGTACGCGGAACAGCTCGCTTGCTCAAAGCGATAACGACATCTGCCTTGTTAAACTTGGGAGCTCCTATCCTTTCCTCGCTTACCTGCAAAAAGGCTATAGAAACTCCGCCTCTCTGTTCTACCCCAAAATTAGGTATATATATGGCCTGTTTTTGTTCTTCATAGGCAGCCTCAGCCAGTATCTCAGCAATTGACTGGACTCCCTGCCCTCCTTCACCGGCCAGAGCAATCTTTATCAATCCCACTTACTTTTCCCCCTTTCCCAAAGGGCTTTTAAATTCCCCAACCGGGAAATATTTTTCCATCTCATCTTCTAAAAAGCTCCAGGTCTGCTGAGCATTGGTCCTCCAGTTGGTAGGACAGGTGGAAAGCGCTTCCACAAAGGAAAATCCATTACCCTCTATCTGGTTTTGCAGTGCGTTTTTGATAAACCTTTTAAGCTGCTTGTATTTAGAAACTGTTCCCCGAGCTACATAGGCACCATCAGAGGTTAGAGCCGCAACAAATTCCGGTCCTTTGGTCGGATAACCGGTAATTTCCGGATCTCTGCCGTAAGGTGTAGTCTCCGTCTTTTGTCCCGGTAAAGTGGTGGGGGCCATCTGGCCTCCGGTCATACCGTAGTTAGTGTTGTTTACCAGAATAACCGTGATCTTTTCATTACGCACCGCGGCATTCAACAGGTGCTGGGACCCGATAGAATATCCCCCGCCATCTCCCATGTAGCCAATAGTGATAAGCTCAGGCCTAGCCCTCTTTATCCCTACCATAACCGGAGTAGTGCGCCCATGGTGGGTCTGGATACTATCACAGGCAAAGAAATTCCAGGAAAGGAGGGAACACCCTATATCACAACCGAATACAGTTTTATCCTGTATCCCCAGTTCATCTATAGCTTCGCCCAGAGCCTTGAGCACAATGCCATGGCCACAGCCAGGACAGAACTTGTGCGGCTTGGTCGGTAAATACCAGGATTTAGGGGTTGCTGGCAAAACCATTCTTTTTACCTCCTTCATTAAAGTATGCTTTTTACTTTGTTTACAATGTCATAATCGATAATGCCTACTCCCGGCATAAACAGATTATATATAGGTATGGTTTCTCCATATATTTCTTGTTTTACCAGGCGGTCAAACTGGCCATAAGCAGATTCTGCTATAAGCATCTTCTTGGCTCCGCTTTTAGCTATAACTTCTCTAAGCTGCCTTCCCGGAAAAGGTCTTAAGGTTATAGGCCTGAAATAACCCGCCTTTATTCCCTGCGCCCGCAGGGCTTTTACAGCATCATCAGCTGCCCGGGAGACTACTCCATGTGCAAGTATCAATATCTCAGCATCATCACAATTCTTTTCTTCGTATTCCACCACTTCGGGAGCTATAGCTTCGTATTCCGCAGCAAATTTCATTACTACTTCATATAATTCTTCTTCCATACTGTATATATTGCATAAATGCTGGGGCTCTCTCCCTTCTCCTATCTTGCCTTCCAAACCTACCAGAGGATAGGGTTTTACCATTTCCATACCCTTCTCTTCCGGGTCGTACATGACTAAAGGTTCCCGCATCTTGGCCTGATAGCCATCTCCCAGGACAAAAGTGGGAAAACGATACTTCCAGGCAGTGTTGAAAGCTTTTATAACATAATCATATATTTCCTGATGGGAAGCGGTAGAGTAAACTATACGATGCCCTTCCCCGTTACCTCCAAAGGTGGTAAGGGTTACTTCCTGCTGAGAATAAATAACTGTTCCTGACGAAGGCCCTCCTCTTTGCTGGATTATCGCTACCAGAGGAAGACGCATAGCTTCCGCCATGCTAAAAGGCTCCTGCATCAAGGTATTGCCTGGGCCGGCTGTAGCAGTAAAAGCTTTTTTGCCTGCCTGCACAGCTCCACAAACGGTAAACCCCGCGGAAATCTCATCTTCCGTCTGCAGAAAACCTCTCCCATACTTCGGAGCCAGCCGGGTCCAATAATGCATAATCTCATTCTGGGGAGTTATAGGATAGCCAAACATAATCTCAGCTCCTGCGGCTAAAGCTGCCCAGGCCGCCGCTTCATTTCCTGTAAGAAAAGCCTTGCCGGCTTTTTCTATTACCTTCTGCATTTATCTAATGCACCTCCTGCCTGTAATCACTTTTTATATATAAAAATTTAACTACCACATAGCGCTTGGCATATACCTTTCTATAAATTTAACCTTGACTCCGAGATCTTTAAAATCATCCCTGTCGGCAAACCTCTTGTCAACAGCCATATAATCTACCGGCAAACCTAACTCATGAGCTGCTTTTATTATTACCTTATTCCCTTCTTTTATCAAAAGGGGAGTAGTTTCATCACCCAAGTGGGTATTGGCCACCACCGCATCTACCCGCCCCAATTCCTTTATATACTCCTTGATCCGGGAAAGCGATCCGGTCATAGGGCGGGTATAATTTATTACTGCTATTATTCGGAGATGAGGGGATTCATATGCCCCTTCCACCAGGTTTAGCGTACGGGCCCCATATACGCCATAACCTACATCCAGGATAATATCTCCCTCATTAAAAAGGGCCCACCTGGCACGCGGATTCAGCATGGCTCCGGTTTCGCCCAATCCAAAAGCATCTTCCCGCGTCTGGCTTATCACTTCCAAACCCATATCCTCTAGCTTTCTCTTAATAGGCCTTAAAGTATAAAAAGGTTCGACTGTATCTAAATCTACCAGAGTAACTTTTCTTCCTTGCCTTTTTAATTCTACGGCTCTGTTTATGGCGATTTCGCTTTTGCCACTGGCATATTCTCCTATAAAGGCTTCAACTACCCTTTCTGCTTGATTAACAACCAGCACCTCCAATACCGCATAAAATATTAATTAATACATAAATATTTTGTTTCAGTATAAATTAATTGTAAATTATGCGTCAATATTTATAAAGTCTTCTGCCAATAGGATATACATTTTTTACACAGGATTAACGGTATCTTAATATTGCCGGATAAGAAAAAACAACCGCTCCCTTTAGCGTCAGGGAACGGCTGTTTTTTTCTTAAGTTCTTATCTATTTAAGCAGCATCTGAAAACATATAAGGAGCAAAACTCCGGGGATACCCAGGAATCCAGCTATGAGTACGGTTAAAAGATTTATAGCTACTTTAAAAGCAAAAAAAGCTCCTATGTAATTGGTTACTATAAGCAGGATTAATCCTAAAACAGAATTGATGATTAATTTCCCCAATATCTTTATCGGCTTTAATACTACCTGGGTGATTATATATATGATAACCAGAAGCAAAACAGCTGCCATCACTATATTTAATATTTCCACCCTTAACACCTCCCCTTAATCTATACCCTTCCCTCTCCTTTTTATGCGGCGTAAAATAAAATTATACTTTTCTTCGGCTGCCCGCAGATTGAATATAGCCCAATCCAGCATATCTGGCTCTTCTATATGGGATAGAATGTTATGGGCCTGGTAAAGTTCAGTTTTAGCATCCTCAAGCATCTCCAAGTCAGAAGGGAGGCGGCAGGTAATATCACTCTTAAGGCAAAAACATTTAGCCACCAGGTTTTTTAAACAACCAAACCAAGGCATAAATATAATCCTCCCGGCATAAAAGCTAAGCTTTCCTCCACTCCATCTTATGCCCAGGCCCCTATTTTTATGCTAGATTTCCCGCCTTCCTTCTATAGCGCGCCGCAAAGTTATCTCATCAGCAAATTCTATATAACCCCCCACCGGGATGCCATGAGCCAGCCTGGTCACTTTTACCCCGTATTTTTCCACTACTCCGGCCAAAAAACGGGCTAAAATTTCGCCATCAATATCTGGATTAAGGGCTAAAATGACTTCTTTTACTTCTCCGGTTTTAAGCCTTTCCTCCAGAGGTTTTATATTTAAAGAACCCAGATCATCATGGCCCATAAGATTAAAATCTTTGTTAAGCACAAAATACTGTCCTTTAAATCCAGTCCGCTCAATAGCAATAATATCGCCCGCTTCTTCGGCTACGCATAATATACTCTTATCCCTCTTTTCATCACGGCATATCGGACAAGGATCAATATCGGTCAAATATCCACATCGGGAACAGGGAAATACCCTGGATTTAGCATCTATAATAGCTTCAGCCAGTTTTCTTACTTCTTCTTCCGGTGTTTTAAGTATGTATAAAGCAAGCCTCTGGGCCGTTTTCGGTCCAATGGTGGGAAGTTTTTGCAGTTCATCTATAAGTTTTTCCAACGGACGGGCAAAATGCATAAGTTTTTTCCCCCCTTAAAAACCTTTAAGCAAAATTTAACGCTGACAGATTTTTTCCCTTCTTTCTTTTCTGTCAGCGTTAACTCCATTTATAACCCCGGTATATTAAGTCCCCCTGTTATCTTGGCCATTTCTTCGGAAACCATCTCTTGTGCTGATTTTAAGCCTTCATTAACCGCAGCTAAAATCATGTCTTCCAGCATTTCTATATCCTCAGGATCTACAGCTTCTTTGCTTATTTTTATCTCCAGCAGCTGTTGTTTTCCGTTTACTTTAACCTGTACAGCTCCCCCTCCTGCGGAAGCTTCCACTACTCTGTTTTCCAGCTCTTCCTGCAGTTTAGCTATCCTTTCCTGTACCTTCTTAGCTTCTTTCATCATCTTACTCAGAGATGCTCCACCCGGATTAAAAACCATTTTATCTTCCTCCTTAATCTCTAATTTGCACTACATCTTCCCCAAAATATTCTATCGCTTTTTTCACCATAATATCATTATATTGGTCATCATCAAGAAAAATAAACTGTATCTCCAGGGGTTTTTTAAAAATTTTTGCTAATACTTCTTCTAATATCTCCCGATTTCCTCTTTCCTCCATCCTTTCCTTGTGAAATCTATATCCTTTTTTAAACCCTATATATATCACATCATCTTTTATGCCGATAAACTTTCCCTGGGATAAAAGAGCATGGGTGGGAATTTTTTTCTCTTTAACCCCGGCCAAAATCTTTTGCCATAAAACCTTTTCCCCTTCATCTCTGGCTTTTTCTTTAACTGGTGTTTTGCTCTTTCCGGAAGCAGGTTTCTTATCTCCTGTCATCTCATCTTCTCCTTCCACCAGTTTACCCGGGGAAGATGATAAAATATCCATCATCTCTAAAAAAGCCATTTCGAGTAAAAATCTGTTTCCTTCGCTAAACTTAAGCCTTTCTACGGAATTCATCATTATGCGCAAAGCCTTGAGCAAAGCATCCTGATCTACTTTTCCTTTTTGTTCTTCTAAAAAGTGGACATTATCCCCGGTTACTACGTAAAAATCAGCCTTATCCCCCAGATGCTTGTAAAGCAAAAGGTCGCGCAGATAAAAAACAGTTTCCCGGGCCAACTGCTGAGCTTCTTTGCCCTCATTTAATGCCTGTCCCAGCATCTCGATTACCCTTTTCATATCCCTGCTTAATACCGCATCCAAAAGATGGGCTAAAAAAACATCATCTACCACACCTAAAACATCAAGCACATCCTGTTTGGTTATCCTTTCTCCTTTATAGGCATATACCTGATCCATGATGCTCAAAGCATCTCTTAAACCCCCGTTAGCCCGGCGCGCTACCAGATATAAAGCATCCTCTTCCCAATCCATACCATAAGCCTCGCTCACCTTTTTAAGCCTGCCGGCAATCTCCTCTAAGGTGAGACGGCGAAAATAATAAATCTGGCATCTTGATTTTATGGTAGCCGGTATCCTCTGGGGTTCTGTCGTTGCCAGTATAAATATTACATGGGAAGGAGGTTCTTCCAGGGTTTTTAACAGGGCATTAAAAGCCTCGGTAGTAAGCATATGGACTTCATCTATTATATAAACCTTGCGCTTGCCCTGGGCAGGTAAGATCCTTACCTTTTCTCTTAAATCCCGCATTTCGTCTATTCCCCGGTTAGAGGCGGCATCAATTTCTACCACATCCATAAAAGTGCCGTTATTTATATCCCGGCAGCTGGCACACTGGTTACAAGGTTCCCCCTCCTTGGGGCTTTCACAATTTACCGCCTTGGCGACAATTTTGGCTATACTGGTTTTGCCGGTTCCCCGCGGACCGGCAAAAAGATAGGCATGGGATAACCTGTCCTCCCTCAAGGCATTTTGGAGAGCCTTAACGATTTTATCCTGGCCTACCACTTCTTCAAATCTCTGTGGGCGATGAACACGGTATAAAGCCAGATATGACATCTTTTTACCCCCTCATAAAAAAACCCTTCGCCCTATATAGTAAAAATAGCAGGTCTTCTGCCTGCTACTTCTCTTGCCTTTAATTAAGGTTAAGAACGGTTCCTATAAACTTTTTAAATAAAATGCCGTGCACCTGGCTTCGAGAATATCCCCCGAGCGTTACCAGGATAGTTAGCTCCATCCAGGCTACCCCGCGGCACATAAGATAAACCTCTTAGTGCTGCTTCCTCCCGGACCTGACACGGTTCAAGGCCTCTTATTGCGCAGGACCCAGACTTCTACACCACTTATCCTGGCCAGACCTCACAGGATAAACCCTCAGCTCAGGAATTCGACCCTGCTATAGCGGGTTGCAGGTTACAGGGCACCGCTAATTCCCCGTCTAGCACGGCATAGTTTATTTCCTTCTGCTCATTTATTGTACCTTTTTTAATCGGGAATGACAAGGCTAATCCTTTTTTCCCCATATAATTATCATCTAAAAACAATTTTACCATCACGCATAGAATCAACTATAGCCAGGGAATGCAAATTTACCCCGGCTTCCCTTAATGTCTTGCCTCCCTGCTGAAAGCCTTTCTCAATGACTATTCCTACCCCCACCAGATAGGCTCCTGCCTGTTCAATTATATCTTTAAGCCCTAAAACAGCTCTTCCATTGGCCAAAAAATCATCGATTATCAATATGCGATCCTGGCTGGTAATATATCTTTTGGCCACTTTAATCTGATAAGTAGTTCCTTTGGTAAAAGAAAAAACTTCACTGGTATATATCTCGGTATCGAGATTACGGGAAATATTTTTTTTAGCAAAAACTACGGGAACTTTAAAATACTGAGCGGTTATAGCAGCAATGGCAATGCCGGATGATTCAATAGTCAATATGCGGGTAACCTTCTCATCCTTGAATCTATACCAGAATTCGCGCCCCACTTCATTCAAAAACTCTATATCCAGCTGGTGATTCAAAAAAGAATCTACTTTTAGTATATCTTCGCCTATAACTTCGCCTTCCTCCAAAATCTTACGCTTTAAAAGTTCCATAACCTCATAACCCCTATATTTTTTAAATTTAGTATGAATAACAATAATTTTAAAACATGTCCTTTATTTATACAAATACTTTTTCCTGGTCGGGTGGAATTTCTAACCGGCTTTATTTTTCCCCATAAACCCAGGTTAAATTATTTATCTTTCCCTGGGGAAAATAAAACACGGGAAAATTCCCGTGCTTTTTGCCAACTGGCGGAGAGGGCGGGATTCGAACCCGCGACACAGGTTTTAGCCCGTGTACTCGATTTCCAATCGAGCGCCTTCAGCCAACTCAGCCACCTCTCCGTGTATATATATATAAAGTTTTTCTTTTTCTGGCGGAGAGAGTGAGATTCGAACTCACGAGACGGTTTTTAACCGTCTACTCGATTTCGAGTCGAGCGCCTTCGACCAACTCGGCCATCTCTCCTCAAATCCGCGAAGAATGAGCTCAAAAGCTCAGCACATTCTTCCTCAAGTATTCCCCCACAGGTCTCCACCTGATGATTTAAAAGCGGATATCTTACAATCTCCAGTATTGATCCTGCTGCTCCTGCTTTGGGATCTCTAGCTCCAAAAACTAACCTTCCTAAACGTGCATTCACCATGGCTCCTGCACACATAGGACAAGGTTCCAGAGTACAGTATAATGTCACATCAGTAAGCCGCCACCTTTTCAGGTAGGCAGCAGCTCTCTGTAAAGCCAGCATTTCGGCATGAAAAGTAGCATCATTTCTTTTTTCTTTTTCATTATACGCCCAGGCTATTACCTCATCATCACATACGGCTACCGCTCCTACCGGAACTTCACCTAAAAAATAAGCTTTTTTAGCCAGGGCTAAAGCCAGGCGCATATATAAAATATCCCGATTTATAGGGATTCACCGCCATATGGTGCGCCCGAAGGGACTCGAACCCCTGGCACGCGGTTTAGGAAACCGCTGCTCTATCCTCCTGAGCTACGGGCGCTAGATTATATATAAATATCTATCCTGCTACTAATAAAACATGGCGCGCCCGGCAGGATTCGAACCTGCGACCTCCAGATTCGTAGTCTGTTACTCTATCCAGCTGAGCTACGGGCGCGTATCTATTTAATTTAAATAAAAAATTTTAGGCAGTTAATGGCGGAGAGAGCGGGATTCGAACCCGCGACACAGGTTTTAGCCCATGTACTCGCTTAGCAGGCGAGCGCCTTCAGCCTACTCGGCCATCTCTCCGTATGTCGATGCATGAAGCGGTGCTAACTGGCGGAGGAGGTGGGATTCGAACCCACGGAACCCGTAAAGGTTCAACGGTTTTCAAGACCGCCTCCTTAAACCGCTCGGACACCCCTCCATCCTGCGGATTTCTATCCAATGCAAGGGATAGTATAGCACACCAGCTTATTGTTGTCAACCAAACATCTTTTTATAAATCATTCCTTTTTATCACTTTTATGCCACCCATATAAGGAACTAAAGCTTCCGGAACCAGTACCGAACCATCCTCCTGCTGGTAGTTTTCCAGTATAGCCGCCAGTGTACGCCCTACTGCTACCCCCGATCCATTCAAGGTGTGTACATAACGCGGTTTTTCTCCCCGCGCCGGACGGTATCTTATATTGGCCCTCCGGGCCTGAAAGTCTTCACAGTTAGAGCAGGAAGAAATTTCTTTATATTCATTATAGCTGGGCATCCATACCTCTATATCATAAGTCTTGGCCGACGAAAAACCCATATCTCCTGTACAGAGAAGAACCACCCGGTAAGGAAGGCCTAAAAGCTGCAAAACCCTTTCCGCATCCCGGGTCATCTTCTCTAGTTCTTCATAAGATTCTTCCGGCCGTGTTATTTTTACTAATTCCACCTTGTTGAACTGATGCTGTCTTATAATTCCCCGGGTATCCCGGCCATGAGAACCTGCTTCCGCTCTAAAGCAAGGGGTATAGGCGGTAAAATACAGAGGCAGATCTTCATCATCCAGGATTTCTTCCCGGTGCAGATTGGTAAGGGGCACTTCGGCTGTGGGAACCAGATACATATCCCTTCCTTCTACTTTAAACATATCTTCGGCAAATTTGGGAAGCTGTCCAGTCCCTACCATACAATAGTCGTTGACCATAAAAGGAGGCAGTATCTCTTTATATCCATGTTCTCCTGTATGCACATCCAGGAAAAAGTTTATTATAGCCCTTTCCAACCTGGCCCCCATACCTTTGTATACGGTAAACCGGGCTCCCGAAAGTTTAGCCCCTCTTTCAAAATCAAGTATATCCAGATCTACTCCTAAATCCCAGTGAGCTTTAGGTTCAAAATCAAAACGGCGCGGCTCTCCCCACCGCCTTACTTCTACATTAAATCTTTCATCTTCTCCTACCGGTACGGAGGGATGAGGAAGATTAGGAATCCTAAGCAGAATGTTTTCGATTTCTTCCTCTTTTTGTTTAAGTTTTTCTTCTAATTCCTTAATCTCCTCCCCCACTTTCCTTACCTTTTCCATTAAATCCTGCGGGTCTTTACCTTGCTTCTTCAGTTCTCCTACTTCCCTGGAAGCTGAATTGCGGAAATTTCTCAGTTCTTCTACTTTAGATAAAATACTTCTCCTTTCTTCATCCAGGGCTAAAAATTCTTTTAAGCCCTCTTTAATGTTTCTTTTTTCCAGCTCCCTTTCCACCTTCTCCGGGTTGGCTCTGATCATTTTAGCATCTAACATCTAAAGACCCCCTCTTTTAAAATTTCCCGGCTAAAAACGCAAAAGCTTAGGCCTGCTCATTATACCATCTGACTTGGCAAGTATATCCATTAATTCCTCACTTACTTCATTATCTACATTTATAAGCATGACCGCTTTTTCTCCCTTGTTGCGACGGGCAACTTTCATGGAAGCTATATTTATGCCATGATCTCCTAAAATAGTGGCAAATGGTCCTATAACCCGGGGCCTATCCTCATTTTCTACTATTAAGACCAGGCCTTCGAGATCAGTTTCCGTTTCATAGCCATTTATTTCTACCAGTATCGGATTCTTGGCCCGGGATATAGTTCCGGTTATATCCAGAGCGCAGCGGTTAGTAAATATCTTTACATTGATAAGATTTTTATAGCGCTTATTAGTCTGCTCTTCCCGGTGTTCATAAATTTTTATACCGCGATCCTGAGCCAGGAGACGGGCATTTACATAATTAACCTTTTCTTCCATAACCGGAGATAAAAGGCCTTTTAACAGAGCAATAGTAAGTATTTCCGTCTCATTTTTCGTTATAGGCCCACTATAGGTTACATCTATGCGGCTTATAGGAGTTCTTTCCAATTGATAGTAAATACTGCCCATTTTTTCCGCCAGGGTTATATAAGGTTTCAAATAATCCAGCTCTTCTTTCAGCATAGTAGGCAGGTTTACAACATTGGGAACGATTTCCCCTCTTAAAGCCTTTATAACCTGAAGGGCAATATCTTCTCCCACCCTTTTCTGGGCTTCATAAGTATCAGCTCCGAGATGGGGGGTTACCACTACATTATTGAACTTAAACAGAGGGCTGTCGGTAATAGGCTCTTTTTCAAAAACATCCAGGCCGGCAAAAGCTATTTTCCCACTTTCCAGTCCGGCTATTATAGCGGTTTCTTTTATTATTCCTCCCCGCGCGCAGTTTACTATTCCTACTCCATCCTTAGCTAAGCTCAGCATTTTTTCATCAATCATATGCATAGTTTCCTCATTGCGCGGGGTATGAACAGTAATAATATCTGCCTCTCTCATCAATTCTTCCAGGGTTTCCTTCTTTTCCGCCCCAAAACGCTCAAACCTTTCATCGGCAATATAAGGATCATAAGCAATAACCCGCATATTAAAAGCTTTCAGGCGGGTAGCTACCATGGAGCCTATGCGTCCCAAACCTACTATACCTACAGTTTTCCCATAAAGCTCAATACCGCGGAAAGGTTTGCGGTCCCATACCCCGCTTTTCAGATAATTATTAGCCCATGCTGTTTTACGGGCCCCAGCCAGCATCAGGGCTATCGTCTGTTCCGCTGCTGATATAGTATTGCTGTCCGGGGTATTAGCTACTATTACCCCATAGCGGGTACATACATCTACATCTATATTATCTACGCCATTACCCGCCCTTCCGACTATCTTTAATCTCTTGCCTCTCTGGATAAGTTCCTCATCAACCCTCGTAACACTTCTTACTATAAGGGCATCATACCTGTCTATAATAGAAAGCAGCTCTTCTCTTGATATGCCATCACGATAATCAACATCCAGCTCCCTCTTTAAAATTTCTACTCCTTCTTCGGCAATGCGTTCACTTATAAGAACCTTTTTCCTCTCCACCTTCAACTCCCCTTTCTCTATCTTTAGTAGTTGTTTAATATAAATTCCTGGGCGGTTTTAACCCCTTCGCCCATATTTAAAGCAAAACCTAATTCTTTTAAGGTTATTTCCAAAGCGGCTATAACCGCCAGCAGATCCAATTCCCTCACATATCCCAGATGTCCTATACGGAAAATAACATCATTAAGGTTTTGCTGTCCTCCTGCCAGGACAATATTAAATTTTTCCCGCATATACTGGCGAATCTTATTGGCCCCTATCCCTTCTGGCGCTACCACTGCTGTTCCGGCTGTAGATGCGTTTTCATCCCTGGCCAGCAGTTTAAGCCCCATGGCTTTTATGCTTTTCCTCACCATATCCCGGTAGTTTTTATGCCTCTTTAAAATATTTTCCAAACCTTCTTCTTTCATCATCCGCAGGGCTTCCTGCATCCCATAATATATGGATATAGGAGGAGTAACCGGATTCTGTCCTTTTTCCAGATACTCCAGACCCAGGTCAATATCCCAGTAGAATTTAGGAGTCTTTGATCTTTTATAAGCAGCATAAGCCCTGTCGTTAAAAGCCAGAAAAGAAAGTCCGGGAGGAACCATAAAAGCCTTCTGCGATCCGCTCACGGCCACATCTATTCCCCACTCATCCATCCTGAGGTCAACAGCCGCCAGACCGCTTACCGCATCTACCAGAAACAGAGCGGGATGGTCTTTGGCTGCTTCTTTGATAGCCTTCAGGTCATTAAAAACACAGGTAGAAGTTTCATTATGGGTTATGAGTACAGCTTTTATTTCCCCATTTACATCTCTTTTCAGCCTTTCTCCGATGATTTCCGGATCAGCAGCTTCCCCCCAGGGAAAATCAATCTTTTCTACCTGGGCCCCAAAGTTTCTGGCAATGGTAGCAAATCTATCGCCAAAAACCCCGATGGAAACAGCTAAAACCTTATCTCCTGGGGAAATAAAGTTTACTACTGCTGCCTCTAAACCTCCCGTCCCGGAAGAAGGATAAATAAGGACATGGTGTTTAGTCTGATAAATCTCTTTTACTCCGGCAGTTACTTCCTGCAAAATCTCCTTAAATTCCGGTCCCCGATGGTTGATAAGCGGCCTTCCCATAGCCCTTATAATCCGATTGGGAAGCGGGGTAGGACCAGGAAGCAGCAGATACTGTTCTCCTGTCATCAAAAAATACCTCCTTCATTCCAAACATTAACCAGCATGCATCCCTGTATACATTTATTTCTATATATAAAAAAGCCTCTCTATCCCTTAATAAGGGACGAGAGACTGTTTCCCGCGTTGCCACCCTAATTGACACCTGCAAGTGTCCACCTCATAGATGATAACGGCATTACCGGTACTGCTTTGCACAGCCAGCTCCCGGGTGGATTCAAATTGACGCTGCACTGGTTTGCACCTGCCACCAGCTCTCTTGACCAGCCATCAATTCTACTATTCCCGTTCACTGCCTTTAACTGTATTTAGTTTATCTAAAATTATATTATATATTTTATGCTTTAGCAAGATTTTACTAACATAAGATAGTGTCAACTTTTTATAGGATATTTATAAATTAATGACCACTCTATTTTGGTTTATAAATTAGATGTTCCATTATGCATATCTTTCAAACATTTAAACATTGGTATCACTTTACCTTTGCTTAATATGGGCACATTATTTAATTGTTCACGTGTTCTGGTAAAGGTATTGCTGACCTTTAAGGCCATAGCTTTTTCTAGGCTATAGCTTTTCTTTGGTTCCTGTTTTAAATGCTTCAGGCTGATCTTGCCGCCGCTACTTAAGTATGCTCGCAGTTCAGCCATTGCTCGCAGTCCTTCCCGACTCCAACCCATTGGGCGGCTACTTAAACGGCTTG
>NZ_FQWY01000010.1 GCF_900129805.1 Thermosyntropha lipolytica DSM 11003 | reverse complement strand
TAGATGAGGAAATCCTTATAGAATGTATAGAGAAAATACTTCCTGAGAGGAGGGAGGATTTAATGACCTTAGCGGAAAAGTGGAGAAGAGAGGGGATAGAGGAAGGGATAAGGAAAGGTATAGAGCAAGGTATAGCTAAAGGTATAGAACAAGGCATAGCCAAAGGTATAGAGCAAGGTATAGAAAAAGGCAAAGAGGAAGCAGCCCTGAATGCTTTGCAAAAAGGATTGGACATAGAAACAATAGTAGAGATTACCGGGCTTTCCGTAGAGAGGATAGAGGAGTTAAAGAAAAAATTGAACTAAAAAGTACAGGGGGACGGTATAAATGCCAGACAGCACAAAGGAACCGTCCCCTTGTGTTTATGTGTTTAAGGCAAACTGTTATAATTGTATTAGTAATAATAATACAGATATAACACCAAAACAGGATAGCCAGGCAGAAAGTAATGGAACTACCAGGGAGGTGTTTTATGTTTGAACTGGATTTTAGGAGTCGCAAGCCTATATATGAACAGCTGGTAGAAAAAATAAAAGACCTTATTGTAAACGAAGTTTTAAAACCTGATGAAAAGCTGCCACCGGTAAGAGTCCTAGCTGCTGATCTAGCAGTTAATCCCAATACGGTTCAGAAGGCTTACCGGGAACTGGAAAGGATGGGATATATATATTCTATTCCTGGTAAAGGGAATTATGTCGGTGGAATAAAACCCGGGGAAAAAGAAGGGAGAATTAGAGAGCTTAAGGAGGAACTTAAAAAGATAGTGCTGGAGATGCTTTTTTTAGGTTTGACCGGGGAAGAAATCGAAAAGATCTTAGATGAGATAAAAAACCTAGAAGGAGGGAAAGAGGTTGATTGAAGCGCATATGCTTACCAAATGTTTTTATGATCTAAAAGCTTTAGACAAGGTTAGCTTATCCGTTCGCAAAGCTTCGATATATGGACTTTTAGGCTCCAACGGAGCAGGTAAGACGACACTTTTAAAAATAATGGCCGGCATTTACCAGCAGGAAGAAGGAGAATTAAGCATAGAAGGGAAACCGGTTTTTGAGAACCCGGCAGTAAAAAGGAAGATAGCCTTTATTCCAGATCAGATTTATTACTACGATAATTTTACGATTGACGATATGGCTCGTTTCTACAAAACAGTTTATCCCGGGTGGGATGATAAAAAATATTTAAAACTGGAAGAAGTTTTTTCTATCGAAAGGAATAGGAAAATAAGGAGTCTATCGAAAGGAATGCAGAGGCAGGTGGCTTTCTGGTTAGCTTTTTCTTTAAATCCCGAGCTCATGATTTTGGATGAACCTCTAGATGGCTTAGATCCGATAATGCGCAAAAAGGTAAAACAGCTTCTGGTAAGCGAAGTGGCGGAAAGGGATATGACGATAGTCATTTCTTCCCATAATTTAAGAGAGATTGAAGATTTGTGTGATTATATAGGAATATTACATAAAGGAAAGATGCTTTTGCAAAAGGATCTGGATGATTATAAAGCCAATATGCACAAGGTGCAACTGGCTTTTAATAAGGAGATACCAGCGGATATTTTTAAACCGGAAAATGGTGAATGTATAGAAAAAAGAGGCAGTGTGCTGATATTCATAAGCCGGGGCTCCCGGGATGAAGTAGTAAGCCGGTTTATGGCTTATAAACCGGTTATTCTTGATATTTTGCCTCTCACCCTGGAAGAAGTATTTATATATGAGATGGGAGGAAAAGATTATGCGGTCAAACAACTTTTTGATTAATAAGGGTATATTGAAGAATGATATGAAACGATGGGCTTTTTTAGGCATCATATATTTTTTGGGGATTTTTTTCCTGATACCTTTGCGGATTATAATGCTACAGCATATGCCTCCTGATTTTATGGCTTATGATATGCCTTATAAATACCTGGAGATTTTGATGCCCTATCGCTCTCCAATGCTGGCTTTTTTGCTGCTGGCAATGCCTGTTTTGACCGGGATTTTACTGTTTCGCTATTTGCAAAACGGTGAAGAAGTAGCTTTCCATCATGCTCTGCCTGTAAGTCGTAAGACTTTTTATCACACACATATGCTGGCAGGTTGTATTTTGCTGCTTGTACCTTTATTCTTGAATATATTTATAGTATGGCTTCTAGCTGGCATTTACGGCATACCGTATTTAAGCGGGATTTATCTTGGGAAATGGCTTTTTTTATCCTCGCTTCTGAATTTATTTATGCTCTCTCTTTGTGTATTCCTGGGTACAATTACCGGAATGTCTTTTCTGCAGGCTTTATTAACTTTTATAGCTTTATATTTACCTGCCGGTTTTATATTTTTGCTAAATACAAATCTAGGCTTTCTGCTTTGGGGGTGGCCGGCAGAATATTATAGCTATGTCCTGGAAAGATATGATCTGGTGAACAGAATAATGAATCTTTATGGGGCTAATAGATTTACCTATCTAATAACAGCCATGCCCACAGATATAGTTTTAGATTACAGGCAGTTATTATTACCTTTTTTCCTTATGGCTGTTTTTTACCTGGCAGGACTTTATCTTTATAACAGACGCAAGCTGGAAAGAGCAGGTGAAGCGATAACCTTTGATATTTTAAAGGAGATATTCCGGTATGGAGTAGTATTCTGTGTTATGCTGCTCCTGGGAAGCTACTGGGGAGAGACTCAGGGAAGCATTATCTGGACATATACAGGTTATTTGTTAGGTTCTCTGCTGGCTTATGCGGGAGTGGAGATACTGCTTGCACGGTCGTTTGATATTTTTCATCTCCGCATCTGGCGGGGTTATCTGGTTTATGGACTGGCAATTATATTTATGCTTCTGGTAGTTAAGATTGACATCGCAGGTTATGAAAAAAAGCTGCCGGATTTAGATGATATAAAATATGTATATATGGATCAGTCTTTTGGCTATTTTAAACTTGAACGCGATATAGAACAGATGATAAAAAGGGGAGCTGATCCTAAAGAGCTGAAAAAGCAAGGACTTACAAGACCAGCTTTAAATGTTTTTTATGGTGAGGAAAATATAAAAAAGATTATAGAACTGCAGGAGAAAATAGTTGCCGACCGGGAAAGCTTGAAAAGAGAGCGGAATACAAATATGAAAAAATTTATGAATCATCCGGGATACCAGAAGATTTGTCTTATTTATGAGAAAAAGGATGGAAGTCTTTTTATCCGGCAATATGCGGTAGAAAGGAAAAGATATGCTTCCGCCTTAAAACCTGTCTACGAATCGGAAGAGTACAAGAAAAACAATTTCAGCATTTATCATCTGCCGCTGGCCAAGGTGAGGGAGATGTCTATAAATGGCTATGAAGTTGAACATAAAAATGTGGTTATAAAAGATCCTGCTCTAATTGCTGAGGCTGTTGCTGCTCTTAAAAAAGATATAGAAAGCCTAACTTATGAAGAAATGTTTAAACCGGGACGCACTTTTTGGGGTAGTATTGATTTTATAATTGAAGATGATAGTCCACCTGAAGGATATAGAATAGAATCGATAGCCTGGGAAAAAACTTTTACCTATTTTGATGAATGGCTTAAAAAGATAGGAAAGTATGAGGAGGCCAGGATTATACCGGGAAAAGATATAAGCTGTGTTCTGATTAAGAAGATAGAAGAGAAGGATCCTGAAAAGTTTATAAAAAAGGTGGGGGAACAGAAGCTGGAATTAGATCTGCTGTTCAGGCAGGGTTTTGTCAGGATAGATGATAAGGAAGCTATAGAATATTGTCTACGCTGTTATGTTTATCCCTATGCGGTGCAGGAAGATCTGGATTATTTAAATGGCTACCTGGTAGTTTTTGCACGTGATTTTGAGAATACAACTGTTCCTGTTTTTACCGGCATTATAACTGAAAAGCCATCAGGCATTTAGCAAAGAGGTTTTGTTTAAAAATCTACTCTTATATCAGATTGTACCAGATAATTCTTTATGATGATGTAAGGGTACGCTTTCTGGTATAATCCGGATGGGATTACTGCTTATTATATGACAATTGCTATTTCAGGTGTTATTCTAAACTATGAATATGGTAATAAATAATAATTGCTCTCATAACTAAGGAGAGATAGTTTTTATGAGGAAAAAAATGATTATTAACCTGAGATGGATTGGTAGAATCCGGGGGCTTATTAAAGATTACCCGGATTTTATTTTTTTATAACTAGGGGATAGGCTGCATAAAAAGGGAATGATGCTTACTAAAATAAGCCAAATTATAAGTATGCAATGTTTTAAATAAAGATAACTTCTTATTAAACATCGATTTTGCTTGACGGATGCGATTTTATTTAGGTAAAATTTTTATTTAAATATGCGTTTTTTTGGTATAATATTGAGCATGAATGCTGGTAAAGGATTAGGAGGTACTTACCATGGCTTTAACCATAAAAGAAGTCGAACATGTAGCTATGCTGGCCAGGCTTAGCCTTACGGAAGAGGAAAAAAAGGTTTTTGCCGAGCAGCTGGGAGCTATTTTAGGCTATGTGGAAAAATTGAATGAACTATCTACGGAAGGGGTAGAACCGCTGGCTCATATATTGCCGGTATTTAATGTTTTCCGGGAAGATGAAGTTAAGCCGAGCCCTCCCCGGGAGGAGATAATGGCCAATGGGCCTCTTACGGAAGATGGTTATTATAAGGTGCCGAAAATAGTCTAAGGAGGTTCTTTTTAATGCAGCTTTATGAGATGACAGTACATGAGGTAAAAGCTCTGCTGGATAAAAAAGAAGTTTCGGCCCGGGAAGTTTTAGATGCGGTTATGGAAAGGATAAGGAAGGTTGAAGATAAAGTCAAATCGTTTGTAACCATAACCGAAGATTTAGCTTATGATAAAGCAAGCTGGTGTGATGAGAAAGCGGAAAAAGGAGCCATAAAAGGTATTCCTTATGCTTTGAAAGATATTATCTGTACCAAAGGGGTAAAAACTACCTGTTCTTCCCGTATGCTTGCCAATTTTGTTCCTTTTTATGATGCTACGGTGGCCAGGCTTTTAGATGAACAGCACGGGCTTCTGGTAGGCAAGCTTAACATGGATGAGTTTGCCATGGGTTCTTCTACGGAACAGTCTGCTTTTTTTCCTACCCGTAATCCCTGGGATTTAGAAAGGGTGCCGGGAGGTTCATCTGGTGGTTCGGCATCTGCCGTAGCTGCTGATGAAGTGTTTTTTACCCTGGGAACCGATACCGGAGGCTCGATAAGACAGCCTGCTTCTTTTTGCGGTATAGTGGGCATGAAACCTACCTATGGCAGGGTTTCCCGCTGGGGGGTAGTAGCTTTTGCTTCTTCTCTTGACCAGGTAGGTGTTTTTGCCAAGGATGTAGAAGACTGTGCTCTGATTATGAATATAATATGCGGCAAGGATCCTCTTGATTCTACCAGTGTTGATCTTGAAGTCCCTGATTTTACTTCTTTTTTGCATACAGATATAAAAGGGATGAAGATTGCTTATCCCCGGGAGTATTTTGGTAAAGGCGTCGATGAAGATATTAAGGCAGCTGTCATGAAAGCATTGAAGCATTATGAGGAAATGGGGGCAGTAGTAGAAGAAGTATCCCTTCCGCACAGCGAATATGCCCTGCCTGCTTACTATATAATTGCTCCTGCTGAAGCCAGTGCCAACCTGGCTCGTTTTGATGGAGTAAGATATGGCCTCAGGGATTTTAAAGCTGATAATGTGATAGATATGTTTTCTAATACCAGAAAGGAAGGCTTTGGACCGGAGGTAAAAAGGCGGATTATGCTGGGAACTTATGCCTTAAGTTCTGGTTATTATGATGCCTATTACCTGAAGGCTTTGAAGGTGAGAAGGCTTATCTATAATGATTTTGCTCGGGTTTTTGAGGATTTTGATATTATAATTTCTCCTACCACTCCCACGGTGGCTTTTAAACTGGGAGAACAAAGTGACCCTTTAACCCTCTATATGAACGATATTTTGACAGTACCTGTTAATATGGCAGGGCTGCCGGGAATGTCTATACCCTGCGGTTTTAAGGAAGGCCTGCCTATTGGGATGCAGATTATCGGCAAAGCCTTTGATGAAGGAACTATGCTGAAGGCTGCTTATGCCTTTGAGCAGACTACCTCTTATCACCAGGTTAAGCCAGCACTGGAGGTGAAGTAGTTGCACAGTGAATTTGAAGTAGTAATAGGATTAGAAGTGCATGTAGAGCTGAAAACTAAGACCAAGATATTCTGCTCCTGTTCCACTGAATTCGGGGCCCAGCCCAATACTCAGGTATGTCCCGTTTGTTCCGGCTTTCCCGGTATGCTCCCGGTATTGAACCGCAAGGTGGTAGAATATGCCATCCGCGCTGGTTTAGCCTTAAACTGCGAAATCGCGGAGTTTTGCAAATTTGATCGCAAAAATTATTTTTATCCTGATCTGCCCAAAGCTTACCAGATTTCCCAGTATGACCTTCCTATCTGCAAAAATGGTTATGTAGAGATAGAGGTAGATGGTGAAAAGAAGCGGATTGGGATTATAAGAGCTCATATGGAAGAAGATGCAGGTAAACTGGTACATCAGGGAACAATTACCTCCAGTCCTTTTTCTCTGGTTGACCTTAATCGTTCTGGTGTACCTCTTTTAGAGATAGTTTCTGCACCTGACATCAGGAGTGCCAGGGAAGCTAGAGCTTATATGGAAAAACTCCGCTCTATACTCCTTTTTGCCGGGGTATCTGATTGCAAGATGCAGGAAGGGTCTTTAAGGTGTGATGCTAATGTATCAGTAAGGCGGAAGGGAGAAACCAGATTAGGAGTTAGAACGGAAATTAAAAACCTTAATTCGTTTAAAGCTTTAGAGAGAGCTATTGAATATGAAGCTAAAAGACAAATAGAAGCTATTGAAGATGGGGAAGAGATTGTTCAGGAAACCCGCACCTGGGATGAAGAAAAACAGGTTACCCGTTCTATGCGCTCTAAGGAAGAGGCTCATGATTACAGGTATTTTCCTGATCCCGATTTGCCTCCCTTGAGGATTAGCCGGGAATGGGTAGAAGAGATTAAAAAGAATATGCCGGAATTGCCTGAACAGGCCAAACAGAGGCTTATGGAAAGATACGGGCTTTCCAGCTATGATGCTGAAATTATAACTTTAACTCCGGAATATTTAGCCTTTTTTGACCAGTGTGTGGCTCTTTATCCTGATGCGAAAACGGTTGCTAACTGGATGATGAGTGAACTCAATAAATATTTGAACCAGAATAATATGGAGATAACAGAGGTTAAGTTCAGGCCGGAGCACCTGGCTTCTCTGTTAAAGCTTATCGATAATGGCACCATAAGCGGCAAAATGGCCAAGACGGTTTTTGAGGAGATGTTTAATACCGGCAAGGAGCCCGAGGTTATTATAAAGGAAAAAGGTATGGTGCAGATTTCGGATGTCCAGACTTTAAAAGGGATTGTGGAAGAAGTGATAAAGAATAATCCCAAAGTAGTGGAAGATTACAGGAGCGGCAAGGAAAAGGCTTTTGGCTTTTTGGTCGGACAGGTGATGAAAGCTACCAGGGGACAGGCAAACCCGGCACTGGTAAATGAGCTTTTGCGCGAATATCTGAGTAAGGAGTGATGTTATGAAATGGGAAAGGATGAACCTGGACTGGTTTAATCAGGAAGGAGCCAAGGTTTATATAGTAGATACGACTTTAAGAGATGGAGAACAGACAGCTGGAGTAGTATTTTCCAATGAAGAGAAGATACAGATTGCCAAATACCTTGACCAGATTGGGGTAGACCAGATAGAGGCCGGTATACCCGTGATGGGTGGTTTTGAAAAAGATTGTATAAAGGAAATAGTAGGTCTGGGTTTAAAAGCCAGTATTATGGCCTGGAACCGGGCAGTAATCGATGATATAAAGGAATCTCTCTCTTGCGGGGTAGATGCAGTAGCTATTTCCATTTCTACTTCTGATATCCATATTGAGTATAAACTCAGGACTACCCGGCAGGATGTTTTAAAACGCATGTCAGATGCGGTGAAGTTTGCCAAAGATAACGGGGTTTATGTTTCCGTAAATGCTGAGGATGCTTCCCGTTCAGATATCGATTTTCTTACCGAATTTGCTCTGGTAGCCAAACATGCAGGAGCTGACCGTCTGCGTTTCTGTGATACGGTAGGCATACTTACTCCTTTATCAACTTACAGGTATATAAGCACGCTGAAGGAAGCGGTAGGTATTGATATTGAAATGCATACCCACAATGATTTCGGTATGGCAACGGCCAATGCTCTGGCAGGAGTTTATGCCGGTGCTAATTATGTGGGAGTAACTGTCAACGGTCTGGGAGAAAGGGCAGGAAATGCGTGTTTGCAGGAAGTTATAATGGGACTTAAATACCTTATGCGTATAGATATGCCCCAGGATACCAGGCTGTTTAGGGAAGTGGCCGAGTTTGTGGCTAGGGCTTCCGGAAGACCTTTGCCGGTAAGCAAACCGATTGTAGGAACCAATATTTTTGCCCATGAGTCGGGAATTCACGGGGATGGGGTTTTGAAAAACCCGCTTACTTATGAAGTTTTCAGCCCGGAAGAGGTAGGTCTGGAAAGGCAGATAGTGATAGGCAAACATTCCGGTACGGCAGCCCTCAAGGCCAAGTTTATGGAGTATGATATTGAAATTACCGAAGAAGAAGCCCGCGATATACTGTCCCGGGTAAGGGAAAAATCTATAGAACTTAAGCGGCCTTTATTTGATAAAGAGCTGCGGGTAATATATGAAGAATACAAGAAAGAGAGGGGATAAATTTTGGGTAAGACTATTGCCGAAAAGATTTTGTCGATGAAGAGCGGACAGGATGCCAGAGCCAATGATATAGTAATAGCTGATCTCGATTTTGTTATGGGACAGGATGGGACTTCACCCCTGGCTATCCGCGCTTTCCGAGAAATGATGGCCAAGAAGGTTTTTGATCCCCGGAAAATAGCCATGGTTATTGACCATAGTGCCCCCAGCCCTTTGCAGGGGGTATCGGAACTGCATCATCAGATGCGGGAATTTGCCAGAGAACAGGGAATTTACCTCTATGATATAGGAGATGGGGTGTGTCATCAGCTGCTTCCGGAACAGGGACATGTAGTTCCCGGCAATCTGGTTATCGGTGCTGATTCTCATACCTGTACTTATGGAGCGATAAATGTTTTTTCGACCGGGGTAGGATCTACTGACCTGGCTGCCGGTCTCATATCAGGCAAGCTCTGGTTTAAAGTTCCGGAAACCTTTAAATTTGTGCTTAATGGCAAGCTGCCCCATGGAGTATTTTCCAAAGACCTTATTCTTTATCTTATCGGCGATGTTACAGCTGATGGTGCTACCTACATGGCTGCCGAATATACCGGGGAAGCGATAAGGGATTTATCGGTGGAAGCCCGCTTTACCATAAGCAATATGGCTATTGAAATGGGTGCCAAGTGCGGCCTTATGGAAGCAGATGATAAAGTCATTGAATGGGTAAAACAGCATACGGATAAGCCTTTTGAGCCGGTAAGTCCTGATCCGGATGCGGTTTATGCTAAGGTAAAAGAATATGATGTATCTAATTTAGAGCCCCAGGTAGCCAAACCTCATACCGTGGATAATGTATGTCCGGTAAGGGAAGTGGCAGGAACTCCTATTCAGCAGGGAGTTATCGGTACCTGCACCAATGGTAGAATGGAAGATTTAAGGATTGCAGCGAAAATCCTTAAGGGTAAGAAAATTCATAAGGATACGCGGCTGGTAGTAGCTCCTGCTTCCCGCCAGGTAATGCTGCAGGCTATAAGGGAAGGAATTCTGGAGATATTCATTGAGGCAGGGGCAGCCGTAGTAACTCCCGGATGTGGACCTTGTGTGGGAACCCACAATGGTATACCTTCTGACGGGGAAAATGTAATATCTACCGCCAACCGCAATTTCAAGGGAAGAATGGGAAATAACAAAGCGTTTATCTATCTGGCATCACCTGCTACCGTAGCCGCTTCCGTTTTAACCGGTAAAATTACCGACCCGCGGGAATTTTTATAAAGGAGGATAAAGGCGAAATATGGAATTAAGAGGTAAGGCTCATAAATTTGGCGATGATGTAAATACTGACTATATAATATCAGGGAGATATAAATTTAAAACTCTGGATATGAAAGAGCTGGCCCGGCATGTAATGGAAGATCTGGATCCCGATTTTTATTCCAAGATTACCCCGGGTGATTTCATAGTGGCAGGCCGCAATTTTGGCTGTGGCTCCTCACGGGAACAGGCACCTCTGGCTATTATACATGCCGGCATCAGTGCGGTAGTAGCCAAATCCTTTGCCCGCATATTCTACCGCAACTGTATAAACACCGGTTTGCCGGTAATTGAATGCGATACTGATCAAATTGATCCTGGTGATGAATTGGCTATTGATTTAGAAAAAGGAGTATTGCATAATCTGACTAAAGGGATAGACTTAAAGATTACTCCTCTGCCGAAGGTTATGCTCAAGATTCTTTCCGATGGGGGATTAGTAGAACATTTCAAAAAATACGGGACTTTTAATTTTGACTAAAAGGGGGCAACTTACCCCCTTGTTTGCATTAAAGGGGTTTTGCACATTGTATGCATTAAAGCGAGGTAGCGGGAGGAAAAAAGGAGGTATTGTAAATTTATGCAGGGCGAAAAAATTACGGTTAATAATGGAGTTTTAAATGTACCTGATTATCCCATAATCCCATTTATCGAAGGGGATGGAACCGGTCCGGATATTTGGGCTGCAGCTTCCAGGGTTTTTGATGCTGCGGTAGAGAAGGCTTATGGAGGAAAGAAAAAGATAGTATGGAAAGAGGTTTTAGCCGGGGAAAAAGCCTTTAACACCACCGGAGAGTGGTTGCCTCAGGAAACTTTAGAGATTATAAAGGAATATATAATTGCCATTAAAGGGCCGCTTACTACGCCCGTCGGGGGAGGAATAAGGTCTTTAAATGTTGCTTTAAGGCAGGAACTTGATCTTTATGTATGTTTAAGGCCTGTGCGCTATTTTAAAGGAGTTCCTTCACCGGTAAAACGGCCGGAGGATGTAGATATGGTCATTTTCCGCGAAAATACGGAAGATATTTATGCCGGCATAGAGTATCCTATGGGTTCAGAAGAAGTTAAAAAACTTATCAAATTTTTGCAGGAAGAACTGGGAGTAAAGAAAATACGCTTTCCCGAAACCTCCGGCCTGGGAATAAAACCCATATCCAGGGAAGGAACCGAAAGGCTGGTTAGAGCAGCTATTGAATATGCGATAAAAAACAAGCGCAAAAGCGTCACCCTGGTGCACAAAGGCAATATAATGAAATTTACCGAAGGCGCTTTTCGCAACTGGGGATATGAGCTGGCAGAAAGGGAATATGCGGATAAAGTTTTTACCTGGGAGCAGTATGACCGGATAAAAGAGGAAAAAGGAGATAAAGCAGCTGATGAGGCCCAGAAGCAGGCGGAAGCGGATGGAAAAATCATCATAAAAGATACTATTGCTGATATATTCCTGCAGCAGGTTTTAACCCGCCCCCGCGAATTTGATGTCGTGGCTACTATGAACCTTAATGGGGATTATATATCTGATGCTCTGGCTGCCCAGGTAGGAGGCATAGGGATTGCTCCGGGAGCCAACATAAATTATATGACCGGCCATGCGGTTTTTGAAGCTACCCACGGGACAGCTCCCAAATATGCCGGTTTAGATAAAGTAAATCCTTCTTCCGTTATCCTGTCCGGGGAAATGATGTTCCGCCATCTGGGCTGGAATGAAGCTGCTGACCTTATCATTTCGGCTATGGAAAAGACTATTGCGCAGAAGATAGTGACCTATGATTTTGCACGTCTTATGGAGGGGGCTACGGAAGTCAAGTGCTCACAATTCGCTGATGCTTTAATTGCCAACATGTAGGATAGTTGTAAAAGGGTATATGTATATATAGAAGGTGCTAAAATTAATATAAATTTACGAGCCAGGTAACCAGTAAGGAACGGGGTGGGGAAGATGAAAATATGCGAGTTTTATAAAGGAGATATACCAGTACTTTCTTTAGAGATTTTTCCGCCAAAAAGGGATTATCCGCTAGAGACAGTATTCCAGACTATTGAGGAGCTCTTAAGCTTAAATCCTAAGTTTATAAGTGTAACCTATGGTGCAGGGGGAAGCAGCCGGGGAAGAACAGTAGAGATTGCCTCACGTATTAAGAAAGATTACGGAATTGAGTCTTTAGCTCATCTTACCTGTGTAAGCCATACCCGCCGAGAGGTAAAGGAAATCTTGGAACAGCTAGTTAGGGAAGGGATTGATAATATACTGGCCTTAAGAGGGGATCCGCCGGAAGATGATCCCCATTTCGACTTCAGCAAGCAGGAGTATCATTATGCTTATGAACTCATAAGAGATGCCAAAAAGGTATATGATTTTGGCATTGCGGCTGCTGCCTATCCGGAAGGGCATCGGGAATGTAAGAGATTGAGTGAAGATTTAAAGTATCTGAAACAGAAGGTAGATGAAGGTGTAGATTTCCTTATTACCCAGATGTTTTTTGACAATCGCTTTTATTATGATTTTGTGGACAAAGCAGTCGCTATGGGTATTAACTGTCCTATTATCCCCGGCATAATGCCGGTTTTGAATCCTAGGCAGGTAAGGCGCATGATATATCTATCAGGAGGAGCTTCTATTCCTTCCAAATTATTGGATCTGGTTGAGAAATACGGACACAAGCCGGAGGAAATGGAAAAAGCCGGGATAGATTATGCCAGTGAGCAGATAAGTGATCTTTTAGATGAGAAGGTAAAAGGGGTACACCTCTATACCATGAATAAGTCGCGGCAAATAGAAAGGATTGTAAAAAATGTAGGCTTAGCTTAATAATAGAAGCTGAGTGCCTGAAGAGCAGGTACTCAGCTTTTATTTAGTACCAGGCCAGACCTACAGAACCCGGGCCTACATGGGAGCCTATTACCGGACCGGCTTCAGTTATAATGATAGGACCTTTATAAAATTCTTTAACCTGTTTATAAATAGCTTCTGCTTCGGAAGGGGCATCGACATGAGCTACCGATACCAGCTTAGCCTTAGCCGCTTCGCTTTTTAATTCTTCGATTATCTTTTTTACCGCTTTTCCTTTGGTGCGGACTTTGTCATATACTTCTATACGTCCGTTGCCGATAATGGAGAGTATAGGTTTAAGCTGAAGAAGATTGCCGATAGTTTTGGCCGTATGGCTTATTCTTCCTCCCCGGTGCAGATATTCCAGATTATCTACGACAAATAATATTTTGCTCTTTTCCTGCACCTGTTTTAATTCCTGTATTATTTCCTCCAGGCTTTTTCCTTCATTATTAAGCTCACATGCTTTCATTACCTGAAATCCAAGGCCTATTACGGTAGAGAGAGAATCTATAATTTCAATACGGATTTTATCATTGTTAAGCATATTTTTGGCGATTTGGGCTGCCTGTACTGTCCCGGAGATTTGCGAAGATATAAGGATAACCAGGGCTTCATCTCCCGGCTTTAAGGTTTTAAATACTTTAAGAAAGTCGCCGGATGAAGGCTGGGAGGTTTGGGGAAAAACCGGTTTGCTGCGCAAAAGTTTATAGTATTCCCGGTTTGATATATCGATACCGTCGCGATAAGATTTTCCGTCGATATTAACTTTAAGAGGAACTATGGTTATATTGTTAGATTCGGCAAATCCTGCCGGAAGGCTTACCGTGCTGTCGGTTATTATTAGCCGCATATTTTATCACCTTACAGTATTGATTTTCTGTTATCTATTATGCTCTAATTCGCCATTTAATGATATATGCGTAGTAATTAAAACTTAATTCCTTATTAAGTTTACAATTTACGGGGGAGGTATGTCCAGCCTAAAATTAGGAAACCTGGCTTTCGGCATTTTGATACAGGGCATACAGCTTTTGCTGCATTATATGTATAGTTTCCCAGGCACCTAATTTAGCAGCTTTTTCCATTTGTGCTGCTGTTTCGGAAATTTCATGAAAGCCGTACATGCCAGCCATGCCTTTTATATCATGGCTTATGCTGCAGATATTATCAATATCTCGATTAGCGATAATTATATCCAGCTCCTCCAGCATGTTTCCCAGAGTATCTAAAAATTCCGGAATAAATTCTTTTATGAAAAGATTAGGGGTTAGAGGGGATATCTTTACTGGTTTAACCTGTCTGCTTAAATATTTCTTAATTTCTTCGATCAATTCTTCTGCTTTAAAGGGTTTAGCCAGATATGAACTGCATCCACAGGCTAGGCATTTTTCCTTGTCTCCGGTTACAGCATGAGCAGTTATAGCTATAATAGGAATATCTTTCAGCTTTTCATCCTGCCTGATAAGGCGGGTAGCTTCATAACCATCCATTACCGGCATTTGCATATCCATGAGTATTATATCAAAATAGCTTTTTTGCAGCATACTGAGGCATTCTAAACCATTGTCGGCGGTTGCTACCTCAAAGCCGTAATTGATAAGGATTTCTGCTATAATTTTTTGGTTTAATTTATTATCCTCGACTAAAAGGACACTGCGAGGAAAAAATACTATTTGATTATCAATTACATGCTGATATATATCGTTTCTAGTTGGCTTATTGTTTGTTTCTTGGACTTTCCCACTATTGTCAGTAATCATCAGGGGGATTTTTAAACTTACCGTTGTACCCTGTCCTATTCTGCTTTTTATATCTATAGTTCCTTCCATAGCTTGCACCAGCTTATGGCAAATATAGAGCCCTATACCTGTACCTCCATAGCTGCGGGAAGCTGAATTATCTACCTGAGTGAAGGGGTCAAAAATATTTTTCAGCTCATTTTCCGGAATGCCGATACCGGTGTCTGCTATATCTACGCATAAAAAGGCGTTGTTGTCCTGGCAAATGGTTTTTCCCTTAATAGTTACTTTGCCTTTATGGGTAAACTTTACGGCATTAAAAAGGATCTGCGACAATATTTGGCGCAGTTTTATAGGATCAACCAGTACCTGGGCCCAAGGGGTAAAATCCAGATTAACTTCCAGTTTGAGGCTTTTTTCCCTGATTAAAGGTTCGATAATGGTAATTAGATTTTGAAAAACTTCATATAGATCACAGGGCTGGGGGACAACTTTAAGCAGTCCGATTTCTATTTTAGATACATCTAATATTTGGGTTATTATATCCAATACTTCTTCACTGCAGCGGCGAATGATAGATGTATTTTCGAGCTGTTTGGGGTTAAGGTCGCTTTTTTCCAGCAGGTCAACTGCTCCTAAAATTCCTATAAGGGGAGTGCGGATTTCATGGCTCATGTTGGCTAGAAACAGGCTTTTACTTATATTAGCTGTTTCGGCTTCTATTTTTTGTTTTACCAGTTCGGTTATATCACTGGATATTATAAGCAGTCCTTCTAGATAGTAATGGTTATGTAGGGGCGTTATTTTATGCAGAAATAATTTTTTTTCCCCTTCTACCGTTAGGGTTTTTTGTATTTTATACGCTTGACCAGACTTTATATGTTTTTTTATTTCTTCTATTTCCTCAGGGGATAGGGAGAGTTTAGTGCTTAACAGCTCCAGGTTGCCCTTTCTTAGATCTCCATATAATTTTTTAGCCTGTTCGTTCATATAAAATATGTCATTATTTGGGGTTAAGGCTATAGCTACTATGCTTTCCTGTACATTTTCCAGGATATGAGCCTGGTATCTTATGGGCATAAAACGAGTCTTAAGTTTGATGTAAAAATTATTTGGGCTGAGCTTTAAGGTAAAAAACAATATATGCAGGATTAATAACAGAAGCAAATAAATAGCCGTTATTATAACTATCATTTCCGCTATTTTTATAAAATCTTCATAGTATGCTAAACTGTATTTATTTATTAAAATAGAAAAAATGATTCCACTCAGTATAAAAAATAAAATCCCGTAAGCGTAAAAATGATAGGATACTTTTTTTGACACTTTTTCGCTCCTCCTCGAAAAAGAAGAATTAAAGCTCTAAAATGGCTAGCAAATATAAGATACAATAAAAGTCTTGCAAAACATGTCTTCTCTTGCCATAAACTATGGAAAATTTTTGCATAATTATGTTGAATTTAAGGTTTTAGCGGCTGTTTTTGCAGTTATCATTTAAAAATAAGGCGAATATTTACTGCAAGGAATGTTAAGGAGAGTGCATATAAATAATGACGTGATATTAAAATTAAAATGTTTTTATAAAGAAGGGATGAGGCAGGTGATGGTGAATTAAATAAGTAAAAAATAAGTGGAGGTGCTGGTTTTGGCAAAGTATAGACATAGTCTAGTAGGAGCAGGGATAGTTATAGCTGTTATCCTTTTTATCAGTGCTTTTTTTTACATATCTTATCCAGTTGAGGCCAGGACAGCTTTGCAGGTATATGTAAATGGGCAAAAAATAGAATCTGATGTACCTGCCCAGATAATTGGCGGCCGTACCATGTTACCCGTACGTGCGGTAGCTGAAGCTTTAGGTTTTAGAGTAGAGTGGGATGAAAGAGAATACAAGGTTTATATAACGAGTGGGGCTGGCGGCAGCTATGATTTGCCGGCTATTGATATGAACATACCTATAATGGGGGAACCTGTAGCTACTGCTGAACAGCTGCGCAAATTGCTCAGGCAGAATAATCCTAATGCTCCTGATCTGGTAGATTTGTATTTACAAATAGGAAGGGAATATGGAGTAAGAGGAGATATAGCATTTTGCCAGGCAGCTAAGGAGACCGGCTGGTGGCGGTATGGCGGACTGGTGAGACCGGAGCAGAATAATTATTGCGGATTGGGAGCTACGGGAAGAGCTGCTACGGGAGAAGAAGATCTAAGGGGAGCAGATCCTAATCTGGTATGGTATGAGGCAGGAAAACATGGAGCTTTTTTTGCTACTCCTGCGGTAGGGGTAGAGGCTCATATTCAGCATCTTTATGCTTATGCTACTGATGCTCCACTACCTCCCGGCAAAAAGCTGGTTGATCCCCGTTTTACCCTGGTAAAAAGAGGGGTAGCTAAATATTGGACAGATTTAAATGGCAGGTGGGCAGTACCCGGCAATGGTTATGGAGAAAGCATTTTAAATGATTATTACCGTAAGGCTTTAGCTATCGGAAATAGTGGGACAGGTTATACAGATGACAAAATACGAGCTCTGCAGATAGAAAATGAGCTGCTTAAAGCAGAGATTGTTCGCTTAAAAAGAGAATTGGAAACCAAAAGCAAATAGACATGCTTTAGGGGCAGGCTTTAGGCCTGCTTTTCTATTTTATTAAAGTTGTAAAAATTTTTAAACTATAACCTCTAGGGTTTAAAATTACGAAAAAAATTAATATAATAAAATAAGTATATAGTTTTTAGCGATTTATTGGGGAATTTGGTATCAACATTGCATAATCGACAGGGGAACAGCTAGGTGGGGGTGATGAATTAAAGGCTGTTGTGATTTTAAACCGTTTAATATTTCTGATTTTTTCTAATTTTTGGAGGGGGTATAAAAGGTGGCTTCTAATTTTCTTTATTCAACCAGGGATCACAAGTTTATATTAAAAGAATGGCTTGATATGGAAAAGGTCTTATCTTTTGATGCTTATAAGGATTACTACAGCATAGACGATATTGACATGATTTTGGAACAGGCCTTAAAGGTAGCCAGAGAAGTTGTAGCTCCCAGCCGGGATGACAATGACAGGGTACAGGCTGTATTCAGCGACGGCAAAGTAACAGTTCCCCAGTCCTTTAAGGATGCTTACTGGTTCCTGCAGAAGAATGGCTGGGGTGCCACCAATGAATGGGAAGAATATGAAGGAAGATTGCCGGAACCGTTATTCCGGGCATGTGGCGAATATTTTGCTGGTGCTAATGCCGCATTGATGCCTTATGTTCTGGCTACTGCCGGAGCCGCCAAGCTTATTCAGAGTTTTGGCAGCGAAAAAGTTAAAAAACTGTTTGCGGAAAAGATGTTTACCGGAGAATGGGCCGGGACTATGTGTCTGACTGAACCTAATGCTGGTTCTGATGTGGGCGATCTTTTGACCAAAGCTATTCCTACCGAACAAGAAGGAGTTTATAAGATAAAAGGTACCAAATGCTTTATCACCGGTGGGGAACAGGATATTACTGAAAATATCGTACACCTGGTTTTAGCCCGTATAGAAGGGGCGAAGAAAGGTACCAAGGGAATATCCCTGTTTGCTGTTCCCAAGATGTGGGTAGATGATGATGGCAACATAGTAGGTCCCAATGATGTGCAGTGCTTGGGTATTGAACATAAGATGGGTATTAAAGGTTCGGCTACCTGTGTAATGTCTTTTGGTGAAAACAATGAATGCCGCGGCTGGCTTTTAGGTAATCCGCCTGATGCCGAAGGAAATGCCGAGGGAATGGCGCAGATGTTCCAGATGATGAATGGAGCCCGTATGGAAACTGGACATGCCGCTCTTTCCGAAACCGCTGTAGCTTATCATAATGCAGCTGACTATGCTACCCAGAGGATTCAGGGACGTCCCATAACCAACCCCAACTCGGAGCGGGTTCCTATTATAAAACATGAAGATGTAAGAAGAATGCTTTTAGACCTTAAAGCCTATGTAGAAGCTATGCGGGCTTTGATATTCAGGACTTATTATTTTATGGATATTGCTCATCATACGCAGGATGAAGAAGAAAAGAAGAAACTGCAGGGATTTATTGATGTCGCGACTCCCATTATCAAAGCTTATTGTTCTGACCGGGCCTGGGAACTCTGTGCCGAAGCTATGCAGGTATTCGGAGGGAATGGTTATTCGGAAGAATATCCTATTGCTGAGCTTTGCCGTGATGTCAAGATTTATTCTATCTGGGAAGGAACTAACTATATCCAGTCTATGGACCTGGTAGGACGTAAGTGGATGCTGGGTAAAGGCAAGGTTTTTGCTAACTGGCTGGCTGATATTGAAAACTTTGCCCAGGAAAATGCCAATATTCCTGGTTTGGAAACCGAAATAGCTATCCTGAAAGATGCGGTAGGGGCTTATCGTGAAATACAGGCTACTATCGGCAAATATGTAAGTGAAGGCAATATCAGAATGCTCCCGCTGTATGCTACCCGCATCTTGAGGGCTACCGGAGATCTGGCTTGTGCTCATGTAATACTTGATCAGGCCCGGGTGGCTCTTAAAAAGATAGAAGAATACGGTAAAGATCATTATGATTATGCTTTCTATCAAGGTAAAGTGATGGCTGCTAAATATTTTGTCCACAACATCCTGCCTCACCTGTTTATGATAAGGGATATAATCAAAGATGGAGATAAGTCGGTATTAGAAATTGAAGAAGAAGCTTTTCTGACTTACAAATAAGGTTAACCTAGACAACTGTATATAATCTACAAGGGATAGGCGCTCTAAGCCTATCCTTTTTTGTTATGGTAATATGATTTTTTAATAAATAATGGCGAAAAAGTTATAATTGAGATTTTATTCACAAAAGAGGGATAATTCGCATATATAGCGAAATATCATAAAAAATTACATTGAGCATTTTGACAGAAGGAAAAAAGAGATAAAAAAAGAATATCATTCATTATATACCAAAATATATATTTAAAATTTAAATTTAACAAAATAAAGGGGGGAATAGGTAAGTAAATTGGAAGTCTAGTATTTAAGAGATGATTTTGGCTTAAGGGATAGTTGGCAAATAAGGGAGAGGGGTGTAAAATATGGCAGCTAATTTTGCGTACGGTAATTTACGAGACATGAAATTTATTGCTAAAGAATGGCTTCCTACTGAAGAAATATTTTCCTATGAACGGTACAAAGATTACTATTCTAAAGAAGATGTTGATTCTGTTTTAGATCCTTGCTTAAAGATGGCCAAAGAACTTATTGAACCTACTAATGAAGACGGGGATAAAAATCCGGTAAAATTTGAAAACGGAAAGGTTATTCTGCCCAAGTCGTTTGGCCCGCTTTTTAAGAAACTGCAGTCAGAAGGATGGGGTACCAGCAATGTGGATGAATCGGAAGAAGCTATGGTTTTGCCTCATCTGCTGCAGGCTATGGTTTGGGAGATGTTCTGGGCAGCCAATCCTGCTTTTATGCCTTATATAGCCCTTACTACCGGTGCGGCCAGGCTTATTCAGAAGTTTGCCGATGAGGATTTAAAGAAAATCTTCCTTCCCAAGATGATGGATGGGACCTGGGCAGGAACCATGTGTCTTACCGAGCCTACGGCAGGATCTGATGTTGGAGATATCCTTTCTAAAGCTTATCCTACGGATGATCCGCGCATTTTCAAGATCAAGGGGAACAAGATATTTATAACCGGTGGGGATAATGATTTTACCGAGAATATAGTGCATATGGTTCTGGCCCGGGTAGAAGGAGCGGTACCTGGCACCAAAGGCATTTCTCTTTTCATAGTTCCCAAATACTGGGTAAATCCTGATGGCAGCCTGGAAGATAATGATGTGCAGACTACCGGTGTCGAGCATAAAATGGGGCAGCACGGTTCCTGTACTGCTGCTTTAAGTTTTGGCGAAAACGGCAATTGCCGGGGCTGGCTTATAGGTGCTAACCCCCTTAATAATAATGGCCTGGGGGAAGGAATGGCCCAGATGTTCCAGATGATGAATGAAGCCCGTCTGGAAACTGGCCATGCAGCTTTAGCATGTATTGCCAATGCTTTCTATAATGCGAGAGATTACTGTAAAGAAAGGGTACAGGGAAGACCTATAACTAATCCGAAAGGTGATCGCGTAACGATAATTAATCATGAAGATATACGCCGGGCATTGTTGATGGGCAAAGCTCATATGGAAGCTATGCGGGCTATGATGTACCGAACCTATTTTGCCCTTGATGTCAAACACCATGATCCGGATCCCGAAAAGCGGGAAAGAGCCAGTGAGCTTATTGAAATAACAACTCCGCTGTTAAAGGCTTATCCTTCAGATGAAGCCTGGTGGCTGATTGGGGAGGCAATCCAGTGTTATGGCGGATATGGCTATTGTGAAGAGTATCCGGTAGCTCAAATAGCGCGTGATGTAAAGATTTATTCTATATGGGAAGGGACTAACTATATCCAGTCTATGGACCTGGTAGGACGCAAGTGGATGCTCAAAAAAGGCCAGGCATTTGCCCGCTTTATGCAGGAAATGCGCGATTTCTATGAAGCTAATAAAGAGAGTCAGGTAGTAAAAGAGATTGCTGCCGCTAAAGAAAATAATGGCGGAATAGATTTGAGCCTGGATAGAGAATTTGCCATTTTGGGTAAAGCTTTAGATGCTTATGGCAGGATACAGGCAGCTATTGGCAAGTATGTAGGCGAGGGTAAAATATCCATGCTTCCTCTGTATGCGCGCAGGATACTTACGGCTACATCTCAGCTTTATGCCGGAAGGTGCATACTGGATCAGGCTTTAGTAGCTGCGAAAAAAGCTATGGAAGTCGGGCCTGAACATTATGATTACAGTTTCTATGTAGGGAAAGTCATGTCGGCCAAGTATTATCTGCGCAATGTAGTGCCTAATGTCTGGCTGACGGCAGAAATAATAGAAGAAGGAGATACCTCGGCTCTTGATATACCGCTGCAGGCTTTTGAATATTAAGGGATATATTAAAACAACAGAGTCCCCTTACCGGGGGCTCTATTCTATTTAAAAGAGTTTTAAAACCGCATTAATCTAATTCAAGAGGCATTTATAGATTATTTTTGACCATAAAATCAGCGAAAATTTATAAATTTATTTGTGTCTGTTTTTTCCAGTGCGGGAAGTTTTAAAATTGTTGATTCTCCTTAAAGATTTAGAAAATTTAAATTTTGAGTAGAAAAAGGATTTATGATAATATTTGCGAAAATATACCATTATATAATAAAAAATTAACCGGGGAGGGTTTATGATGGCATTTAACTGGGCGTATCACACCAGGGATTTTATGTTCATCCTGAAAGAATGGATGGATACCGACAGAATTTTTGCTTATGACAAGTTCAAGGATTATTACAGCAAAGATGATGTAGACATGATTCTGGATCCTGTCTTCAAAATCTGTCGGGATATGATTGCTCCGAGTAATGATGATGGGGAAAAGAATCCGGCTCGTTTTGAGAATGGCAAGGTATATGTGCCCGAATCTTTTGCCAAAAACTTCAAGTATATTCAGGAAAATGGCTATGGAACTTCTAACATCGATGAGGAAGCGGAAGGGACTATTCCCTATGTAGTTTATGCTGCTCTTCAGGAAATGATAGCATCTGCTAATCCTGCGTTTGCTCCCTATATCGCTCTGACAACTGGTGCTGCAGGGCTTATCCAGGCTTTTGGCGACGAAAATGTGAAGAAAATGTTCCTGCCCAAGATGTTTTCCGGTGAATGGTCGGGTACGATGTGCTTAACCGAACCTACAGCAGGATCGGACGTAGGTGATATTTTATCCAAAGCTTATCCGACTGAGCATCCGCGTATTTTTAAGATCAAAGGCAGCAAGATATTCATAACCGGCGGCGAACAGAATATGACCGAAAATATCGTGCATCTGTTCCTGGCCCGGGTAGAAGGTGCAGTACCGGGAACGAAGGGGATTTCTCTGTTTGTGGTTCCCAAATACTGGGTAAATGAAGACGGGACGCTGGAAGACAATGATGTACAGTGTGTAGGAATAGAGCACAAGATGGGGCAGCACGGAACAGGTACAGCTACTTTGAGTTTTGGCGAAAACGGCAAATGCCGCGGCTGGCTTTTAGGCATTAATCCTTTAGAAAACGAGGGCAAAGGTGAAGGTATGGCCCAGATGTTCAAGATGATGAATGAAGAGCGTCTGGGAACTGGTCATGCAGCTCTGGCGGTAATGGCTAATGCTTACTATAATGCAGCTCAGTATGCTAAAGAAAGGATTCAGGGTCGTCCGCTTACCAATCCTAATGGTGACCGGGTAAGGATAATTGAACATGAAGATGTTAAGAGGATGCTGCTTTATGCTAAGGCTCATATTGAAGCTATAAGAGCTATGATATTCAAGGCTTTCTATTATGTTGATGTTAAAGAACATGATCCTGATCCGGCAGAAAGAGAACGGGCTCAGGAAATGGTTGATATCTTAACTCCGCTGGTAAAAGCCCATGCTTCTGATGAAGCCTGGCCGGTAATTGCGGAATGTATCCAGACTTACGGCGGATATGGATATATTGAAGAATATCCGGTAGCTCAAGCTGCCCGTGATGTCAAGATATATTCCATATGGGAAGGAACTAACTATATCCAGTCCATGGACCTTATAGGAAGAAAATGGATGATGAAGAAAGGACAGGCTTTTGCCCGCTTCATCCAGCAGATAAGGGACTTTGTCGAAGCCAAAAAGAATACCCCTGGTTTTGAAAAAGAATTTGCCAACCTGGAAAAAGCCCTCAACGCTTATGGCGAAATCCAGATGGCTGTAGGACAGGCTTTTGCCAACAAGCAGTTTGGCGTTGTTCCTACCTTTGCCCGCAGGATTTTAACGGCTACTTCTTATCTCTATTGCGGAATGCTGATTTTGGATCAGGCCCTGCTGGCTGATGCCAAGATTAAAGAATTAGGCACTGATCATTATGATTACAAGTTCTATGCCGGAAAAGTTGCTGCTGCCAGGTATTATCTCATGAATACGGTACCTTATGTATGGACTTTAGCTGAAATTATGAAGTCCGGTGATACTTCTGTAATGGATGCTCCGGTAGAAATCTTTGATTATTAATACTAGATGAGGATATAAAATGAATTACAGCAGCCTTGTCTCACTACAAGGCTGCTGTTTTTTGTTGTGCTTAAAAAATGGGGTAGAATATTACCCTAGCAAGGTTAAGCAAGCAAAACAGTTTAAGGATTACCTTGGCGGTATAGAAAGCTGATTAAGCATGTATACTGTACTTTAGGGAGTAAAATATTGTTTAAAGTTTTGCCCGTATTATATACTTATTTAAGTATTAAGAAAGAAAAAATTATAAGGAAGGAGTTTGGAGGGGTTTTATGGGCGAAAAGATAAGAGTAGCTATTGTGGGTTATGGCAATATAGGAAGATATGCTTTAGATGCTATAAAGGCAGCTCCTGATATGGAATTAGCCGGGGTAGTTCGCAGGTCTTCATCTCTGGGGGATAAGCCGGCAGAACTGGCTGATGTGCCGGTAGTAGGGTCTATTAAGGAACTTACAGGGGTAAAGGTAGCCCTTTTATGTACCCCTACCCGTTCAGTACCGGAGTATGCCAGAGAGATTTTAGCTCTTGGCATTAATACGGTTGACAGTTATGATATTCATGGCCAGTTAGCTGATTTACGATTGGAATTAGATAAAGTTGCCAAGGAACATAATGCAGTAGCGGTGATATCAGCCGGCTGGGATCCGGGAACTGATTCCATGGTGCGCTGTATGTTTGAATTTATGGCTCCCAAAGGTATAACCTACACCAATTTTGGCCCCGGCATGAGCATGGGGCACTCGGTAGCCGTAAAGGCGGTTAAAGGGGTTAAAAATGCCCTTTCTATGACTATACCTTTAGGCACCGGTGTGCATCGGCGCATGGTTTATGTGGAATTAGAACCGGGAGCTGATTTTGCCCAGGTAGAAAAGGCAGTAAAAACTGATCCCTATTTTGTAAAAGATGAAACTCATGTCATCCAGGTAGAAGATGTTGATGCCCTTATCGATATGGGACATGGAGTATTGATGGAAAGAAAAGGAGTATCTGGCGGTACCCACAATCAGTTGTTAAGTTTTTCCATGCGCATAAACAATCCGGCTTTAACTGCTCAGATAATGGTAGCTTCGGCCAGAGCCAGTGTAAAACAGAAACCTGGTGCTTATACTATGATTCAGATACCGATAATAGACTATATGTATGGAGATCCTGACGAAATTATCCGCCAGCTTGTATAAAATGGAAGATGTATTTCCCCTGGTATTTTAAAAGGTATCAGGGGATTTTATTTTATGAAAATTATAAATTATTGTTTTGTAAAACTTTTTGCGTTAATATATAGATAACTTGAAAAAAGGAGGGGTTAAATGCCAGTTTTACCCATAAGTGATGGAGTTTACTATGTAGGGGTACAGGATCCGGATCTGCGCGTTTTTGATGTAGTTATGTACACTGAATATGGAACCAGCTACAATGCCTATCTGATAAAAGGAAGTCAGAAAACAGCCCTTATTGAAACCGTAAAAGTGAAATTCTGGGATGAATATCTTAAAAACCTGCAGGAAGTTGTGGATTTATCCAGCATAGATTATCTCATCATGAATCACACCGAACCTGATCATGCCGGCTCTGTGGAAAAGCTCCTGGAAAAAATACCTAATCTGACTATTCTGGGAAGTTCTACCGCTTTAACTTTTCTAAAAGGCATTACCAACACTAATTTCCCCGGACGTTCTCTGGCCGATGGTGAAGAAATCGACCTGGGCGGAAAGACGCTTAAATTTATAAATGCTCCTTTCCTGCACTGGCCTGATTCCGGTTATACTTATCTAAAAGAAGACAGGATTTTGTTTACCTGTGATTCTTTCGGCTGCCATTATGCTGATGACAAGGTTTTCAATGACCTTATCGCGGGGGATTTTTATGATGCCTATAAGTATTATTTTGATGTTATAATGGGTCCTTTTAAATCTTATGTGCGTGAGGCTTTGGAAAAGATAAAAGAACTGGATATAGATATTATATGTCCGGGACACGGGCCAGTTTTAAGGACTAATCTAGACTATTATATAGATCTATACCGGCAGTGGTCGGAGCCGGTTAAGCGGGAGAGCGATAAGCCGCTTATCGTTATCGCTTATGTAAGCGCCTATGGCTATACGGAAACCCTGGCTAACCATATTGCTGACGGCATAGAAATGGTAGGAGATTTTGCAATCAAGAAATATGACCTGGTCTATGCGGATAAAGAAGAAGTTTTAAAAGATATAGAACTGGCTGACGGCATTCTTATCGGCTCTCCCACGATAGTAGGAGATGTTCTGCCTCCAGTCTGGGAGCTTCTTATCAGGCTTTCCCCGGTTATACATGGGGGCAAGGTAGCGGCTGCTTTTGGCTCTTACGGCTGGAGCGGAGAAGCTGTTCCCAGTATTGAGGCCAGGCTTAAGGCTTTGCGAATGAAGGTTTTACCGGGGCTTAAGGTAAACTTTAAGCCTTCTATGCGGGAGGAGGAGCTGGCATTTACTATGGGCATGGAGTTTGGCAAGGCAGTGATAGCTCAGAAGCAGGATGGGGCGAAGATGAAGTGGCGCTGTGTGATATGCGGTTATGAGCATGAAGGGGCAGAGCCTCCCGATGTGTGCCCGGCCTGCGGGGTAGGCAAAGAAAACTTTGTTCCCGTTAATCCAGAAGATGAATTTGTCAACAATACCGGAAGAAGATTTGTTATCATCGGCAGCGGGATTGGAGCTTTGAGTGCAGCGGAGAATATAAGAAAAAGGGATAATACTGCCAGCATAATTATGCTTACGGAAGAAAAATACCTTCCTTATTACCGCCCGGTTTTGTCTGACTTCCTGAGTGAAGACCTACCTGATGAAAGGCTTTACATACACGATGAAGCCTGGTATGCGGAAAAGAATATTCAGGTAAAGCTGGCTACCAGGGTAGAAAAAATCGATGTTACGGCCAGAAAAGTTATAGCTGCTGATGGGCAGGAGTTTGCCTATGATAAGCTGGTGATTGCTACCGGAGCCAGCAGCAATATACCTCCTATTCCCGGAGCCCATCTTAATGGAGTTTATGCCCTGCGTAGCCTTGATGATGCTTTGCGGATAAAAGCAGCTTTAAAAGAAGCGAAAAACGCTGTAGTTATAGGCGGAGGAGTTCTAGGCCTAGAAGCGGTATGGGAGATGGTAAACCTGGGCCTTAAAGTGTCAGTTATTGAGGGGTTTGACCGTATAATGCCGCGCCAGCTTGACCTTGATGCCTCGCATAAATTGGAAGAGCTTATAAGAGGATACGGGGTAGAGCTTTATCTGGGAGCCGGGGTAGAAGCCATAACCGGGTCTGATAAGGTAGAAAAGGTTAAGTTAAAGGACGGAACTGAAATTCCTGCAGATATAGTGCTTCTTTCCACCGGAGTGCGTCCCAATATTTCCCTGGCTAAAGAGGCGGGCATAGTGGTGGAACAGGGTGTTGTTGTAGATGAAAAAATGAGGACCAGTGCTCCTGATGTTTATGCTGTCGGGGATGTGGCACAATTTAACGGCCGGGTTATAGGTCTGTGGCCGGTAGCCATGGAAATGGGGCGGGTTGCAGGAGCCGTAGCTGCCGGCGAGGACTGGGCAGAATATAAGCAGCCTCTCATATCTACCATGCTTATGGCTTTTGGCAAAGAAATCTTCTCTGTGGGCGAAGTCAATCTTCCGCCGGAGGAATGCAAGATAGTGGAAGTAAAAGATCCCGTAAATGATTATTACAAGAAGAGCTTTATCAAAGACGGAGTCCTGGTAGGGGAAATAGTAATAGCCGGCAAGGTAGATACGACTCATACTGTAAACCGACTGGGAAGAGATGAAAGCGGGGCCAAGAGGTATAACAAGTGGGAATGCCGGGTATGCGGATATATCCATGAAGGGCCGGAGCCGCCTGATGAGTGCCCGTTATGCGGAGCCCCTAAAGATATGTTTGATCCGGTAGAAGAATAAAAAAATGAGGCCAGCTGCAAGGCTGGCTTTTTTTTATGGGCAGGTAAAAGCTTAAAAAGCTCTGATTTGTGGTAAGATATAATGGTGTAAGCTATTTAAATATTGCCGGCAAAATGGAGGCTGATTATGAAGGAAAAGCTTTTTAAGGATATATTGCCCCGGGTTTCCAAACCTGTACGCTATATGGGCAATGAGATGAATATAATCCGTAAAGACTGGGATAAAGCTAAGGTTAAGATGGCTTTTTGCTTTCCTGATGTTTATGAAGTAGGTATGTCGCATATAGGAGGAAAGATACTTTATGGTTTGATAAATGAAACTACGGATCATCTCCTGGAAAGGGCTTTTGCTCCCTGGCCAGATATGGAAGAACTTATGCGTGCGGAAAACATTCACCTTTACACCTTGGAGTCTTATCGGCCCCTTAAGGATTTTGAGGTGGTAGGATTTACCATGCAGTATGAGCTGGCGATAACCAATATTTTAAATATGCTCGATCTGGCAGGCATTCCTCTGTGGGCCGAGGAAAGGGATGAAAGGTATCCTCTCATCGTAGCCGGAGGCCCGGTAGTATTTAACCCGGAACCTTATGCGGATTTTATCGATGTATTCCTGATAGGAGACGGGGAGGAACTCCTGCCTGAATTCCTGGATGAAGTTTATGCCACGCGCGGCTTAAAAAAAGAGGAGAGATTGTTAAGGCTGGCTAAAATAGAAGGGGTATATGTGCCGGCTTTTTATCAGGTGGAATATAACCCTGATGGCACCCTGAAAAGGATGTATCCGCAAAAGCCAGGGGTGCCGGAAAAGGTCAGGAAGAGAGTAGTGAAAGACCTGGATAAAGCCTATTTTCCGGAAAAACCTGTACTGCCTTATATGAGTATAGTTCATGATCGGGCGGTTTTAGAGGTTATGCGGGGATGTCAGCGGGGATGCCGCTTTTGCCATGCTGGTATAGTATACCGGCCTTCCCGGGAAAGGAGTATTGTTACCCTTAAAAAGCAGGCGGAAAACCAGATTAAAAATACCGGTTATGAGGAGATTTCCCTCACCTCTTTGAGCAGTCTTGATTATTCAGGGATAGAAAGGCTGGCCCGGGAACTGGTGGCTCAGTATGGCAAGAAAGGCATAGGCATATCCCTGCCTTCTCTGCGGGTAGATGCGTTTTCTGTTGACCTGGCCAATGAGATACAAAAGGTAAGAAAGACGACTTTAACCCTAGCGCCGGAAGCAGGAAGCCAGAGGATGCGCAATATCATAAACAAAAATGTTACCGAAGAACAGCTTCTAGATGCCGTGGAAGCTGCCTTCCAGTCAGGATGGAATGCAGTTAAGCTTTATTTCATGATAGGACTTCCTTATGAGACGGAGGAGGATTTAGATGGCATAATTGAACTTATGGAAAAGGTGCGGGATGTAGGAAGAAAATATGCCCGCAGAGCAGTAGAGGTGAGGGGAAGCCTTTCCTGTTTTGTTCCTAAAGCCCATACCCCGTTTCAGTGGCAGTCTCAGGCCAGCATTGAAGAACTGGAAACCAAAAAGAGGTACATGCTAAGGGAGAAAAAGAAAGGCATAAAATTAAGTTTCCATGACAGCCAGACCAGCTATCTGGAAGGAGTATTCTCCCGCGGCAACCGCAAATTGTCCCGGGCTATTTATCTGGCTTACCAAAAAGGCTGCAAGTTTGATGGCTGGAGTGAATATTTCCGTTTTGATCTCTGGCAAGAAGCATTCTATGAGGCAGGTATTGATCCTGATTTTTATACGCGGCGCCGGCCTTCTTATGATGAGGTATTTCCCTGGGATTTTATTGATATAGGGGTGACCAAGGCTTTTCTCCGCAAGGAGAATGAGAAGGCGGCTAGAGGAGAGCTTACCCTCGATTGCCGGCATGATAAATGCAGCGGCTGCGGGATATGCCCCCGTTTGGAGGTTAAAGTAGATATAAAGGAGGGAAGAGAAATTGCGCCTAAGAGCTGAGTACCGTTTGGGGCCTGATTTGCGCTTTCTTTCCAACCTGGAGATGATGAGACTTATGGAACGGGCTTTGCGCAGATCTTCTCTCCCTTATGCCTTAACCGAAGGTTTTAATCCCCATATCAAACTTTCCCTGGGAACCGTTTTGCCTGTAGGCTTGTGGGGGATGAGAGAATATATGGATGTAGAGATGGCCGAAAATATTGGGGAAGAGTATTTTAAGGAGAGGATGAATGAGGTTTTACCAGAAGGGGTTAGGATAAATAAAGCCCGGATAATCCCGGAAGAAGCTCCTTCCCTTATGAAGATAATCAATTCCGCTTCCTATACCTTTGTGCTGCGCAGCGGTTATGATTGGCAAGAATGGCAGGAAAGAATCTGGCAGGCCGAAAGGCTGCCGGTAAAAAGCAGGGGAAAGAAAAAAGATGCCGAAAAAGATTTAAGAGCAGGGATTTTTAAAATAGAAACCAGTTTGGAAAATGAGCTTGCTTTCTTAAACATATGGGTAGCTACCGGGGATCCGGTCAATGTAAGGTATGATGAACTGCATGATTTATTGACGATTACCGGTATTGCCGCCCGCGATATAATTGATGTTTATCGCAGCGGAAATTATATCAAAGAAGGAGACTTTTTCTACACTCCTTTAGAAAAGGTGATTTAAGATGAACCGAGAGATTTTTGTGGAGATATACCCCTGGGAATCGCGGGTAGGGGTAGTTGAAGATGGCCGGCTGGTAGAAGTTTTTTGGGCTAATGAAGAGGAAAATGTGGGCAATATTTACAAAGGAAAGGTAAAAGATGTATTACCTGGCCTGTCCTGTGTTTTTGTCGACATCGGCCTTAGCAAAAATGCTTTTTTGTATGCCGGGGATATAGTAGTAGAGGGGAAAAAAGCCGGCCTTAATGTTTTCCAGATCATAAAAACCGGTCAGGAAGTAATGGTGCAGGTGAAAAAAGAAGCTTTTTCCGAGAAAGGAGCCCGGGTTACCTGTGATATAAGTCTGCCCGGGCATTTGCTGGTACTCCTGCCTTTTCAAAGCGGTATATCTATTTCCCGCAAAATAACTGATGACGAGGTGCGTAAAAGGTTAAAAGCCATAGTAGAAGAAAATAATCCTCAGAATATGGGGGTTATAGTGCGGACTGCCTGCCGGGAGGCTGAGGAGGGAGACATAAAAAGCGAGCTAGAAAGCCTTTATGGAGTATGGGATGATATAAGAAAAAGATATGAGAGAGCGAAAGCTCCCTGTCTTATCTATGAAGATATAGATGTTCTGGATCGCACTTTAAGGGATTATCTGGATGGCAGCACCAGGAGGGTAGTTATAAATAACCCTAAACTAAAGGAAAAGGTAGCTGATTTTATAAGCAAGAAAGCGCATGTAAACATACTGGTGCAGTATGAAGAAGGGGATCTTTTTGCCAAATACGGGCTGGATAAAGATATCCGCAAAGCCTTGAAAAGGAAAGTTTGGCTGAAAAGCGGAGGGTATCTTATAATTGATGAAACTGAAGCTATGACTGTAATAGATGTAAACAGCGGCAAATATACGGGTAAAGACAATTTTTATGAGACTATTTTCAAACTTAATCTGGAAGCAGCTCAGGAAATACCACGGCAGTTAAGGTTAAGGAGCATAGGAGGAATAATTTTAATAGATTTTGTAGATATGGAAGATAAAAAACACGAAAAGGAGGTATTGGAGGTTTTACGATCAGAACTGGCCAAGGATAAGGCTCATACCCGCATAATAGGCATGACCGGCCTGGGCTTTTTGGAAATGACCCGCAAAAAATCGCGCTATGGCATTTCCGAGTTTTTTACCCAGGATTGCCATGCCTGTGGGGGGAGAGGAAGGAGAATAAATAACTTTGCCCTGGCCTGTGAAATAAAACGCAAGCTTACCCATATGGGTTATTTAGAAAGCCCCTTTATAGTATGTGAAGCCCATCCCGAGCTTTTGCAGTTTGTAGCTAATGATGAGTCCAATTTAGCCTATATCGAAAAGAAAAGCGGCAAAAAGATAAAGCTGGTTGCCAATAGTGATTTACCTCTTTATGAATACAGGATATATGCCAGCAGTGAAAAAAATGAATAAAAAATGCTTGACAAAGGTATATTTTTTGTTTTTAATAAATACTAATTAAATACTAGATTTGCGAAGAGATGAGTTGAGTTGAGATGAGAAGAGAGGAGCAGGATGAGATGAGCCGGTATGGGTATTTTCCTGCCAGCATGTCGGTTCATGCTGGTTTTTGTTTGCCTTTATCCGGGGGAAAGGTATTTTTTTCTCCGGAGGAAGTAAAGGATTTGCTTTTCTTTTATGATTATGTGCCTCTTTATGCCTGTCTTACGGCAGATGACCTGGATCTTTTTGCCTGCTATGAAAAGGTAAAACCTCCTTCTCCTGCCTGTGTCCTGGAGAGTTTAAGCGGGAGGGAGAACAACCGCTATTCAATATTGGCTTTTCATGCCTTAAAGGTGTTAGTTTCCCCTTTACACGATGAAAGTATAAATAAAATTAAAGAATTTTTACACCGGGTTAAAGCCTACAGGCTGAATCTTCCTTTTTTCTATGGTGGACTTATAGGTTTTTTTAACTATGAAGCCGGGCTGGTTTTTGAGGGGCTTGCGGTCCCGGAACCGGATGCGAGGAGCTGTTATTTTTTCCTGCCCCGTAAAGTAGTAGTTTATGACCGGCAGGAGAAAAAGCTTTACGGCTTTGTATGGCTGACTAAAGAAGAAAATAACCTTCCTGCTGTTAAGACGGCTTATGATGAACTTGACCTTCTTTTGCAAAAGGCCCGGGAAAGTCTGCGGGAGGAAGAAAGGTTAGATTATGCGGGGGAAAAAGATGACCTTTTTCTTGCCTCTTTTGAGGAGAATGTTGATAAAGAAGCTTTTTGCCGTATGGTAAACCGGGCGAAGGAGTATATAGGAAAAGGAGATATATTTCAGGTGGTGCTCTCCCGCCGCCTGTGGAAGAAAAGCTCAGCAGATGAAAAAAAGGTTTACCGCTGTTTGCGCAGGATAAACCCTTCTCCCTACATGTTTTTCCTATCCCTTCCCCATGAGGTGTTAATGGGAGCTTCGCCGGAGATGATGGTAAAGGTGGATAAGAGGGTAATTAAAACCAGGCCGATTGCCGGAACCTGCAGGATAAAGGAGAAGGGACCCCGGAAAGAAGAGGGGGAGAAGCTGCTCAGGGATGAAAAAGAAAGGGCCGAACACCTTATGCTGGTTGACCTGGGGCGTAATGATATAGGAAAGGTGAGCCGGGTGGGAACGGTGGAAGTCGAAGAATTTTTTAAGCTGGAGCGCTATTCCCATGTTATGCATATAGTCTCAACCGTTAAAGGGATACTGGAAGAAGGCAAAGATGCGCTGGATGCTTTTGCTTCCTGTTTCCCCGCCGGAACTTTAACCGGGGCTCCCAAGCGGAGGGCGATGGAGATTATAGCCGAGCTGGAAAAAGAGCCGCGCGGTTTTTATGGAGGGGCGGTAGGCTATATAAATTTTGACGGTTATCTTGATTCCTGTATAACGATAAGGGCAGTGTGGAAGAAGGATGGGGTTTACTACCTGCAGAGCGGAGCGGGGATTGTAGCTGATTCGGTGCCGGAAAAAGAGTTTGCCGAAACGGTGAATAAAGCTAAGGCCCTGGTTCTGGCTATAAAGCAGGCGGAGGAGGAGAGAATAGATGATCCTTATTATAGATAATTATGATTCTTTTACCTACAATCTGGTGCAGTATGTAAGGGAAACGGGAAAAGAGGTGGCAGTTTATAAAAATGACCTCCTTGAAATAAGAGATATTGAAAGCCTTTCTCCCGAAGGGATAATAATTTCCCCCGGTCCCGGCACTCCTGAAGAAGCCGGCATATGTATCGAAGTTATAGAAAAACTGGGAGACAGGATACCGATACTGGGGGTATGTTTGGGACATCAGGCTATTGCCTGTGCCTATGGGGGAAAAGTGGAGAGAAACTGGCGGCTTATGCATGGCAAGGTTTCTCCTATCTACCATGATGGCAAGGGGGTCTATGAGGGACTTAAAAACCCTTTTTATGCTACCCGTTATCACTCCCTGGTGGTAAAAGAGGAGGCTTTGCCGGCAGAACTCTTGATAACTTCCCGCACCCGGGAAGGGGAAATAATGGGGATAAGACACCGTATTTTTCCGGTAGAGGGGGTACAGTTTCACCCTGAATCAATAATGACCGAGGAGGGAAGAAAAATTATCGGCAATTTTATAAAGCTTACCCGGTGTAAGCTGGTTAAAAGATAAGCTATCTGGCAGGAAGAGATGAGATGAGAAGAGAGGAGAGGAGATATATGATCGACAGGTATGTAAAAAAAGTGGTGAGCGGAGAATTTCTAACTTATGACGAGGCTTACAAAGGAGCCAAAATGCTGTTAAAGGGAGAAGTTCCTGAAATTAAGGCAGCATCTCTGCTGGCAGCCATGCGGACACGCAAGGAGAGCAGCCATGAAATTTTAGGATTTGTGGATGCGATCTATGAAGAAGCAGTAAAGGTCAAGGTGGATATGGAAGTCATGGATACCTGTGGAACAGGGGGAGATGGGCTTAATACTTTCAATATTTCTACCCTTACGGCTCTGGTAGTAGCTGCCTGCGGAGTGCCGGTTGCCAAGCATGGAAACCGCGCGGTAACCGGCAAGGTGGGAAGTGCTGATATACTTGAGAATCTGGGGGTGAATATAAATATTTCCCCGGATAAGGCAGCTTTTATGCTGGAAGAGATAGGAATAACCTTCCTGTTTGCTCCTCATTACCATCCGATTTTGAAGGAGGTGGCTCCTCTAAGGAAGGCTTTAGGCTTTCCTACTATATTCAATTTTTTGGGGCCGCTTTTAAACCCCTGCTCCCTTAGCTATCAGGTGATGGGAGTAGCTGATGCTTCTATGACGGGAAAGATAGCTGAAGTCTTGAGGGAGATGGGTTTGAAGCGGGCCATGGTGGTGCACGGGGAAAACGGCATGGATGAGATAAGTCCCCAGGGAAGAACGGATATCCTGGAAGTGGGGGAAGAGGTTATATATGCCTACAAACTGGATGCTGTTGAAATGGGATTTCACCATATAACTCTGGATATGTTAAAAGGAGGAGATTTAAAACGCAATAGGGATATTTTCCTGGGCGTGCTGGAAGGAAGAAGGATACCGGCCAGACAGGCAGTAGTCATAAACGCAGGTGCTGCCCTTAAAGTAGCCGGACGGGCCAGGGATATAAATGAAGGCATAAAAATGGCCTATGAAGCGATTGACAGCGGCAAAGCCCGGGAAAAGCTGAGGCAGATGATAAGCTACAGCCGGGATGGGGTGGTTGTGTGTTAGAAAAGATAATAGAGGAGAAAAAAAGGGAATTAGAAAAACTTTTGCCGTGGTATGAAAGAGGAGAATACCAGATAGAAAAGAAGGATAGGAACCGGAGAGAAAGGCTAAATCCTACCTCTTTTCTGCAGCATCCCTCCGGCAAGGTACAGGTTATAGCTGAGATAAAAAAGGCTTCTCCCGCTAAAGGGGATTTAAACCGGGATCTTGATCCGGTGAAAACAGCTCTGGTTTATGAAAAGAACGGGGCTGCTGCTGTTTCCGTGCTTACGGAAGAAGTTTTTTTTAAGGGGGATAGGAGTTTAATCCCGGAAATAAAAAGCAGAATCAGTATTCCTGTTTTGCGCAAAGATTTTATTATCCATGAAGTACAGCTTTATGAAACAGCAGTTTTAGGAGCCGATATGGTCCTTCTTATCGGAGCTGTTTTAGGTTATGAAAAGCTTCTATCCCTGACGGAGAAAGCGTTAGATCTGGGATTAGAGCCGGTAGTAGAAGTATACAGCCGGGAGGAAGCAAGGTGGCTTAAGGATTTGCCGGCCAGGCTGGTAGCGGTAAATAATCGCGACTTAAAGACTTTTAAGGTGGATATAGGAAACAGCATTAAACTGGCTGATTTTCTTCCTCCTTCGACTATACGCATAAGTGCCAGCGGTATAAAGGGGAGGGAGGATGTAAGAAGGCTTGCTGCCTGCGGCTATCATGCGGTACTGGTAGGAGAAAGACTGGTTACCTCTCCCTGCCCCGGGGAAAAATTGAGAGAGCTTTTGACATAGGGAGGGGGAAAAATGACCCTGGTTAAAATATGTGGCATAAAAACCCTTAAGGATGCTTTAGCGGCTTTAAACTACGGAGCCTGGGCGATAGGGGAAGTTTTTGCCCCTTCCCGGCGCCGGATAGAGGTAGAAGATGCGGCCCGCATCAACCGTTATCTGGGAGACCGTATAGTTAAAGTAGGGGTTTTTGTGGATGAAAAAGTAGAAGAGGTCGCATATATTGCCCGTACCTGTAAGCTTGATCTGGTTCAACTGCATGGAAATGAAAGCCCGGAATATGTAGAAGAGCTTCATTATCCGGTTATTAAAGCTTGGCGGGTGGAAAAAAGGCTGTGCCGGGAAGATGTGCGAAAATTCAAGGTATGGGCTTATCTTTTTGATACAGCCGCTTATGGTCTTAAAGGGGGAAGCGGCAGGACCTTTGACTGGAATTTGATCCGGGACTTTTATGGGAGCAGAGATATTATCCTTGCAGGGGGGCTTAATGCGGCCAATGTAGGGGAAGCGATAAAAAGGGTAAAGCCGCTGGCGGTAGATGTATCAAGCGGGGTTGAGCAGGCAGGAGAAAAAGATGCCGCAAAGATAAAGCTTTTTATGGAAAAAGTTAAGGAGGCAGATAGGTATGTATCCTGATGCAAGAGGTTATTTTGGACGCTATGGAGGAAGGTTTGTGCCGGAAACCCTGATTCCGGCCCTGGATGAGATAGAAAAGAGTTATCGTAAGTTGCAGGAAGATGATAGGTTTAAATCTCAGCTGGCGGCAATGCTGAAGGATTATGCCGGACGTCCATCTCCCCTTTATTTTGCGTCCCGTTTGAGTGAAAAACTGGGGGGAGCCAGAATATTTTTAAAGCGGGAGGATTTGAACCATACCGGCTCCCACAAGATAAACAATACCCTGGGTCAGGCGCTATTGGCCAGGTATATGGGCAAAAAAAGGCTTATTGCGGAAACGGGAGCCGGCCAGCACGGGGTGGCAACAGCTACGGCAGCTGCGGTGCTGGGAATGGCCTGTACTGTATATATGGGGGCTAAAGATGCGGAAAGGCAGAAGCTTAATGTTTTTCGTATGCAGATGCTGGGGGCCGAGGTGGTAAAGGTAGCTAAAGGAAGCCAGACCTTAAAAGATGCTTCCAACGAAGCTTTCCGCGATTTTATAAGGAGTTTTGAGTATTCCCATATGGTGATAGGTTCGGTGGTAGGACCTCACCCCTATCCTATGCTGGTCAGGGATTTTCAGTCCGTGATCGGAGAAGAGCTTAAAGAACAGTTTGTCCAGAAGGAAGGCAAAATGCCTGACTATATAGTGGCCTGTGTAGGGGGAGGCAGCAATGCCATGGGGATATTTTACCCTTTTCTTTCTCTGCCGGAGGTTAAGCTTGTAGGGGTGGAAGCTGGGGGAAAAGGGCTTCTTCCCGGCTGCCATGGCGCTACTTTAGCCCAGGGCAGGGAAGGGGTTTTGCATGGGGCTTTGAGCCTGCTTTTACAGGATGAACACGGACAGGTAGCACCTACGCATTCGCTTTCCGCGGGACTTGATTACCCGGGCGTAGGGCCGGAACATGCTTTTTTAAAGGAAACAGGAAGGGCAGAGTATGTATATATAAGAGATGAAGAAGCCTTAAAAGCTTTTTATGAATTAAGCCGTCTGGAAGGCATAATACCTGCCCTGGAAAGTGCCCATGCCTTAGCTTATGCTTGTAAACTGGCTCCTCGCCTGCGTCCGGATCAGTCGATAGTAGTAAATCTTTCCGGGCGGGGAGATAAGGATGTAGAACAGGTGGCAGGGATTAAGGAGGTTTAGGGATGATAAAAGGGCTGCGCGAAAGATTTCGCTATTTTAAAGCAACAGGAACTACCGGGATAGTTGCCTTTATTATGTCGCTTTTGCCGGATGAAAAGACATGTCTGGACTGTATAAAAGCTTTAGAACAGGGCGGCTGTGATGTATTGGAACTGGGGATACCTTTTTCTGATCCTCTGGCCGATGGGGAGATGATAGAAAAATTTCACCACCGGGGAGTAGAAAAAGGGCTTAACCTGGATAAAGGTTTGGAGTTTGCTTTTAAAGTCAAAGAAATTATCCATATGCCTCTGGTTATATTTACCTATTTTAACCCGGTTTATCAGATGGGTATAGAGAATTTTCGCACCAGGATTTGCGAAATCGGAGCTGAAGGGGTTATAGTGCCTGATATGCCTTTAGAAGAGCTTGAGCGTTTGACGGCAAAAGATATTGAAGTTATACCTCTAGTAGCTCCCAGCACTCCGGAGGCAAGAATAAAAAAGGCAGATAGTCTTAATCCCCCTTTTATCTATTGTGTGTCGGTAAGAGGGATCACCGGTATGCAAGAGCTGCCGGAAGAAGAAATAAAAGATTATCTCTTGCGGGTTAGAAATAACAGCATCTCTCCCCTGGCTTTAGGATTCGGTATTTCTTCACCAGAACAGGCCAGGGTGTTTAAGGATTATACAGATGCGTTAGTAGTAGGAAGCCTGCTGGCTTCGGTTATTGAAGAGTACATGAGCCAGCCGGGAAGGCTTCCTCAGGAAATAGAAAGCATGATAAGAAAGTTCAAGAAGGCTGTTTCCTGCTGAGCTTTGCCTGATAGGAACGATAGCCGGGACACCAGGTAGTATGCCATTTCCATATGCGGTAAAGCAGAGAATGCGGATTTTTCTCTGCTTTTTTTCTTATCGGACAGTTTGCACAGCGCATAATAAAACCTCCCTTATTTTTTATAATAATACCTGCCGTCATATTCTACTATGCCCAGGCGCATGAGCCTTTCTAGATGTTTAAGCAGGGATACTTTTTCGAAAAAGGCATAGAGTTCTTCCGGGGGACGGAAACGGCCGTATACTATTTTTAAATTTACCAGTTCTTCTATGGTCTGCGGGGTTTTTAAGGCTTTAAGAAGCTTTTCTTCCTTGGCATATACCTTATCCCGATATTTTTTAAGCTCTTTTGCTGTATCCTTTTTGATAAGTCCCCGGTGGCCGGATAATATGGTTTCCGGCTTTAAAGCGATTATTTTTTCAATTGATTGTATTGTCTGATCAACATCGCTTACTTCATTTCCATACCAGGGGCCGAAGCTGGTAAGGTCAATGTCGCCGGCAAAAAGCAGACCTTTTTCTTCCCAGAAAAGTACGCAGTGTCCCGGAGTATGGCCCGGGGTATGGATAACCTCAAGCTCTATTTTCCCCAGTTTCACCTTTTCGCCAGGAACTAATTTCCCGTCGATACGGGAAGGCTGGTAATTAAATGAAGGAAGAAGTTTTCTTGCTATCTCACTACCCCCGTGTTTATCAAACCCGTAATAGAGAGAAAAAGTCTCTACTGACTGCATGGCCGGGCTGTCAGCTTCATGAACATAAACTTCTACTTCGGGAAAAAGATAATTGGAGCCGCAGTGGTCGCGGTGAAAATGGGTGTTTATTATGCGGTCTACCTTTTTACCCTCCAGGCTTTGTAAAAGCTGGGGTATAAGCGGAGTATCGATCAAGGTTTTGATTTCATCATCTATATAGAAAAAGAAAGAATAGGGAAAGATAGTATTTTTTCCAGGTGAAATAAGATATATCCCGTCAGTTATGTGTTCTATCACTTCTAATTCCCCCTCGGCTTCTTTAAGCTTATCTTGGTTTGCGGGAATTTTTCCTCTGGGCATTTATCTCTTTAGCCATCTTCCTTTGCTTTTTACCTTCTTTAGAGTATATGGCCAGGTTTTTTTCTATTTGTTTGCGCCCCCCGATATATTCGTTTTCCAGCCCCCGGGCTACTATTAAAGTATGGCCTTCATCAAAAGTTAAAGCAATGGGCAGATCAGATTCGCCGTATATTACGGTATAGCCGCTGTTCTTTATAAGTTCGTTTTCTTTCAGGCTTTTGCGAACTTCTTTTTTTATAACCGAAAAGTTGCGGCTGCTGTGATATCCTTTACCGTGAACTATATCAATCACAGCAACTCCGTGCTTTATACACCAGTTAAGGTTTTTTTCTACTTTTTCCAGGGCTTCGGCCAAGCTTAAACCGTGCAGATCTACCTTTTCTACCCTCATTACGCAAATCATTCCTTTTTTAGAATTGGAAATCTAGATTTAGTATAAACATCTGTTTATCAATACTCAAGGTAGATAAAAATATTTAAATTCATGGAAAATGCAGGAATCAACTATTTAACAGCGAAAAAACATAAAAGAAAATCTGCTGCATAGATTGAAAACAGGAAGTATGTGGAGGTGCAAATAAGTTGCCTCGGCACGATAAGGATAAAGAAGTATCTGAATGGTATAAATTATTTGCCGATGGGGTATTTTCTTCCGAAAATTATATTTTATTTACCCAGGTACAGCAGGAGTTAATCGCAGCCAATGAACAGCTACTGGCAGTGGAAGAAGAATTAAGGAAACAGCTGGAGGAAGCGGAAAGGACAAGAGAAGCCTTAGCTAACGCTAATCACAGATTAGAAATGATACTTGATTTTTTGCCTGATCCCACTTTTGTCATCGATAGTGAAGGAATAGTTACTATGTGGAATCGGGCTATGGAAGATTTAACTGGCATAAAAGCAAGGGAAATGGTAGGAAAAGGGGATTATGCCTATGCGGTTCCTTTTTATGGCCGAAGGCAGCCTATGTTGATAGATCGTGCTTTGCATAAGGGAAGGTATAATGTGGATAATGGAAGCTTTACGGGTAAGCCCCATATAGAGGTTATGCATGAAGAAATTTTTTCTCCCCAGCTTAAAGCAGGGGGAGCCTGTCTTTCCTGTAAAGCAGCCCCCCTTTTAGACTATAAAAATCATGTGGTAGGAGCTATCCAGACTATACGCGATATAACCGAGCAGAAGAGGGCCGAAAAGATATTAAGGGAAAGTGAAGAAAAATTCCGCTATATTGTGGAGAATATAGAGGATGGATACTTTGAAGTAGATGTAAAGGGGAATTTTACATATTTCAATAACTTCCTTATAGGAAACATAGGTTATACCCGCATGGAATTTCAGGGGCTGAATTTTCGCAAGCTGATGGATGAAGAAAACGGCAACCTGGTTTTCAAGGCTTTTAACCAGGTTTACCGTACCGGCAAAGGATTGCGGGAACTTAGCTGGGAAGTCAGAAGAAAAGATGGGAGCTCTCTTTATGTGGAAAGTACGGTACTGCCAATAATAGAAGGAGGAAAAATCACAGGTTTTCGCGGCATAGTGCGCAATGTTACGGAGCGCAAGAAGGCGGAAGAGGCTTTGCGCAAGAGTGAGAGGAATTTACAAAAACAGGTTAAATATCTTAATACCCTTATCGATAATATGAATGAGCTTTTTTTGACTTATGATAAAGACGGACGCATTTCTTTTGTCAATAAGCGTTCCCTGGAGGTTATAGGCTATGCCTTTGATGAAGTGCTGGGGAGGTATATGCTGGAACTGGTGGCTCCGGATGACTATATCAAAGCAGCGGTTGAAATCGATAAATGCCTGAAACAGGGTAAAGACAGCAGTTATGAGGTGGCTCTTATCCATAAAGAGGGAAGGGAAATAATTTTAAAAATGAATGCTGCTCCTATAATTGATGAAGAAGGCAATATTACCGGGGGCATGGTTCTGGCTGAAGACATAACAGAAAAGAAAAAAGCCTTAAAAGAACTGGAAATAAGTGAAGCCAAGTACCGGGCGATTGTGGAAGACCAGACAGAGCTTATCATGCGTCTGGATGATAAAGGGAATATTGATTTTGTCAATGAAGCCTTCTGCCGCTATTACCGGATGAGCCGGGATAAAATAACCCGGGTGAAGTTTATTGACCTGGTATATGAAAAAGATCGCGAATATACGGAAAATGCTTTACAGACCCTTAACCTTATGAAATCGGTATGTAATATTGAAAGCCGGGTTAGAATGCCGGATGGAGAAGTGCGCTGGCAGCAATGGACTCACCGGGCTATATTTGACCGCTGGGGGAAACTTCTCGGCTATCAATCAGTAGGGCGCGATATTACTGAGTGGAAAAAAACGGAAGAAAGGCTGCAGTTTTTAAGCTGCCATGATGCCTTAACCGGGCTTTATAACCGCTTTTATTTTGAAGAACAGATGCAGCGGGTAGAGAAAAGCGGCAGTATGCCGGTAGGATTGATAATGTGTGATGTGGATGGTTTGAAAATTATAAATGATACTTTAGGCCATGATAAGGGAGACAGCCTTTTGAAATCTGTAGCTGAGGTGCTGACCAATTCTTTCCGTCGGGAGGATACTATTGCCCGGGTAGGAGGAGACGAATTTGCTGTTCTCTTGCCGGGTACTGACCGCAAGGCGTTAGAAAAAGCGGTGAACCGGCTCCGGAGTAATATCAGAGATTATAATGAAAAAAACAGCGGGATGCTTATAAGCCTTTCCATAGGCTATGCAGCCAGGGAGGCGGAGAATACGAGTATGCAGGAGCTGTTCCGCCAGGCTGACAATGCCATGTACCGGGAAAAACTGCACAGCGGGCAGAGCGTAAGAAACTCGATTGTGCAGACATTGACTAAAGCCCTGGAAGCCAGGGATTTTATAACTGAAGGACATGGAGAAAGGATGCAGGATCTGGTAGTGGCCGTAGCCGAGGAGTTAGGGCTTCCGGAAAATACTATAAATGACCTGAGAATTTTTGCCCAATTTCATGATATAGGCAAAGTAGGCATACCTGATGCCATCCTTTTTAAACCTGGGCCTTTAACCGCAGAAGAATACCAGATTATGAAAGGGCATAGTGAGATCGGCTACCGCATAGCTCTGGCCGCTCCGGAGCTGGTTTTCATTGCCGACTGGATACTGAAACACCATGAATGGTGGAATGGAAAAGGTTATCCCCTGGGCCTCAGGGGCAATCAGATTCCGCTGGAATGCCGAATTTTAAGTATTGCTGATGCTTATGATGCCATGACTAATGATCGGCCTTACCGCCGAGCTTTGTCTCCTGAAGAAGCGATAGCTGAACTCCGGCGCTGTGCAGGTATTCAATTCGATCCCTATCTGGTGGAGGAGTTTGTATTTGTTCTGAAGAAAAAAGGTTATAAATAAAATACTGGCTTGCTTAATTTGATAAGCAGCGAATATTTTAATATAATCTATGACTTTATCTGTGAAAAGACATAGATTATTTTTTATTGTCTTGATAATTTTAGGCTTAATTATTATTCTAAAAGATATGTTTTATTATCGTTCACAGAAAAAGTAGAGAATGGGGATATAGCTATGATGATTGAAACACTTAAACGTGGTTTTAATAACGGCCTTGCCACAACGTATCAGTTAGCCAGAGTAGTGATACCGGTATATTTTATAATAACTTTTCTGAGCCATACTCCTCTTTTGCATGTGGTATCCGACTTTATGTCGCCGCTTATGAAACTGGTGGGGCTGCCGGGAGAGGCTTCCCTGCCGCTGGTTTTAGGGTTTTTTCTTAACATATATGCAGCTATCGGTGCGGTGCTGCCTCTTAATCTGAGCATTAAAGAGATAACTATTATAGCAGCTATGCTGCTTATGGCCCACAGTTTGCCGATGGAGACAGCTATCTCAAAAATGACCGGGGTTAAGGTTTCTTTTTTAGTTTTAGCCCGTATAATATTGGCTTTTATTCTGGGAGCTTTCTTCAATCTGGTTATGTAGGAGGTATATACTTTGGAAATCGGGGAGATTATAAATTCGGCTCTGGTAGGGAGCTTAAAAAGCATAGCCCAGATTGCTCTTATTGTCATTCCGCTCATGATATGTATTGAGATTTTTAAAGAATTTAAGCTTTTAGAAAAGGTTACTGTTATTGCTGATCCGGTAACTAGATGCCTGGGACTTTCCCGGGAAGCCAATCTGCCAATTATGGCAGGGCTTGTTTTTGGCATAAGCTACGGGGGAGGACTCATTATAAACAGTGCCCGGGAAGGGAAGCTTACTTACCGGGAAATATATATCATCAATCTGTTTCTGGTCATATGCCATTCTGTTTTTGAGGATACCCTGCTTTTTGCCGCCATTGGGGCTAAGTGGGTGCCTATTCTGTTTGCCCGTATAGTGCTGGCGGTAATAATATGTTATCTGGTCGCAAAGTTTGTCCTTATCCAGGATTAATTATGTTATTATTATAGAATAGAAAATATAGCTTTACTAAAATTGGCAAAGGTGGTTAAAGCAGATGCTTGATATAATGGAAAATCTTAATGAACAGCAGAAAAAGGCGGTAATGCATAGGGACGGACCCTGTATAGTCCTGGCCGGTGCCGGCAGTGGCAAAACCCGGGTGCTCACCTGCCGGATAGCCAACCTTATTGATAACGGGGTGCATCCGAACTCTATTCTGGCCATAACTTTTACCAACAAAGCGGCTCAGGAGATGAGAAACCGTATTGCGGCCATGATTCCCGATTACAGCGGGCAGTGGGTGCAAACTTTTCATGCTGCCTGTTATAAGATTTTAAAAATGGATATCGAAGCTTTAGGCTATGACCGCAGTTTTTCCATTATAGATGAAGGAGAAGCCAGGTCCCTGGTAAAGGAGCTTTTAAAAGGGGAAAAGGATTATGAAACCGCAGCAGAAAGTATCCTCTACCATTTTAAGCAGATAAAAAATAAGCTTATTTCCCCGGAAGAATATTTTAAAAACCTGGCAGCTCCGCAAAAGGAGAAGGAAAAATGTTACCGCCTTTACCGGCTGTATAATGCGCGTTTAAAAGAGCTTAATGCCTTAGACTTTGATGACCTTATCCTTCTTTGCATAAAGCTTTTTAAGGAACATCCGGCTATTCTGGAGAAATACCAGAACTATTTCCACTATATAATGATTGATGAATATCAGGATACCAACTATTCCCAGTATGTATGGGCCAACCTTTTAGCCTCTTTACGCCGCAATATATTTGTGGTGGGGGACCCTGACCAGTCGATATACAGCTGGCGGGGAGCCGAACCTTATAATATAAAAAGGTTTTTAAAGGATTATCCGGAAGCGGTGATGATAAAACTGGAAGAAAATTACCGCTCTACCCGCTATATACTGGAAGCAGCCAATGCGGTGATAAGGAATAACCGGGACCGGGAGGAAAAAAATCTTTATACCCGGGGAAAAGAAGGGGAGAAGATTATCCATTTTTGCGCCCGGGACAGCTATCAGGAAGCCCGCTTTATTGCTGATACTATTGCGGAACTGATAGTAAAGGAAAATAGAAGATACAGCGATTTTGCCGTTCTTTACCGCACCCATGCCCAGTCCCGGCTTTTGGAAGAGGCGCTTTTGGCTAAAGGCATACCTTATCATATCATAGGGGCCTATAAGTTTTATCAGCGTAAAGAGATAAAAGATATCATAGCTTATCTGAAGCTGGCCTGTAATCCCAGTGATGTCATAAGCTTTCGGCGGATAATAAATGCGCCGCGCCGGGGGATTGGCGAAAAAACCCTGGAGAAGATTGAAAATTATGCTAGGGAGAATAACCTGCCGATACTGGAGGCTTTAGCCTGTGCCTCTTCTATCCCTGGCATAAGCAAGAAAATGGCCGGGGTGCTGGAAGAGTTTTTCGGTATGGTTAAATTTTTTGCCGACCTTAATAATTCCGGGGCTTCTCTGGTAGAAATAATCGATAATGTTCTTACCCTGACCGGCTATGTGGAAGATCTGCAGAAAAGCGATCCTAAAGAGGCCGAAGCCAGGATTGAAAATTTAAAGGAACTCAGGTCATTAGCGGTTGAGTTTGCCAGGGAAGAAGGAGGAAGGCTGGAAGATTTCCTGGCCAGGGTAGCCTTAATACAGGATACGGATGAAATGGATTATAAAGATACGGTTTTTCTCATGACTTTCCATGGCGCTAAAGGCCTTGAATTTCCGGTTGTTTTTATGACCGGCATGGAGGAAGGGGTATTTCCTTCCTACCGCAGTGAAACCCCGGAAGAAATAGAAGAAGAGAGAAGGATTTGCTATGTAGGCATAACCAGGGCGATGGAGAAGCTCTATCTTACAAATGCGGTAAGCCGGCTTCTCTATGGATATGAAAGAAGTAATCCTCCTTCCCGGTTCTTAAAGGAGATTCCGCCTGAGCTTATTTTTACCCCGGAAGAGCAAAGAAGATGGGAAAATTCCCGGCTGCAGGAAGGGGATAAGGTGCGCCACAGCAAGTTTGGCGTGGGAGTTGTAACCGGCTTTATGGATGAGGGAGAGATAGGGATTATTGAATTTCCAGGTATAGGAACGAAAATGCTGCGTTTAGATATTGCGCCTCTTACGAAAATAGGATAGAAGAGCAAAGGAGGCAGTAAAGGTGGACATTAAGGAATATATAGAAAAGCTGCGGGAAGAGATCCGCAAACATGATTACCATTACTATGTGCTGGATGATCCCCTCATAAGTGATGCCCAGTATGATAAGCTGATGCAGGAATTAAAAGAGCTGGAGGCCAAATATCCCGAACTTATAACCCCGGATTCCCCAACCCAGAGGGTAGGCGGAGAAGGCCTAGACAGGTTCAGGACTTATCAGCACAGGACCCCTCTTTTAAGTCTGGATAATGCTTTTTCCCTGGAAGACTTAAAAGAGTTTGACCGGCGGATAAGGAAAGTAGAGCCTCATCCTTCCTATATGGCCGAGCTTAAAATTGACGGGCTTTCTATTGCCTTGATCTACGAAAAAGGGGTCTTAAAGACGGCTGCCACCCGGGGAGACGGCTTTACGGGAGAAGAGGTTACTGCCAATGTGCGTACCGTAAGGGCTATTCCGCTTAAGCTGAAAGACGAAATAAATGTTGAAGTGCGCGGGGAAATATATATGCCGAAAGAAGCCTTCCTAAAGCTGAACCAGGAAAAAGAAGAAAAAGGGGAAAAGATATTTGCCAATCCCCGCAATGCGGCAGCCGGATCCTTGCGCCAGCTGGACCCTAAAATTACGGCTAAGAGAAGCCTTTCCGCCTTTGTTTATGACATCCTTTATATAGAAGGAGTAGAGATAAGGGATCAGGAACAGGCTTTAACTTTTCTTAAAGAACAGGGATTTCCTGTTAATGCTCATTACAAGCTGTGCCGGGATATAGAAGAAGTTTATGATTACTGCCTGGCTTATGGAGAAAAGAGGCATGAACTTCCTTATGAGATAGATGGGGTGGTAATAAAGCTTAATCCTCTGGCCCCGCGGGAATTGCTGGGAACTACTGCCAAGAGTCCCCGCTGGGCAATTGCTTTTAAATTTCCTGCCGAGCAGAAAGAAACGGTTATAAAAGATGTGGAAATAAATGTGGGGAGAACGGGCATTATTGCCCCTACTGCCATCCTGGAGCCGGTTAGCCTGGCAGGAACTGTCGTAAGCCGGGCCAGCCTGCACAATTTTGATCTGGTAAGGGAAAAGGATATCCGTATTGGGGATACAGTAATTGTTCATAAGGCAGGAGATATAATTCCGGAGATAATCTTCCCGGTCAAGGAAAAAAGAACAGGTAAGGAAAAAGAGATAAAAGTGCCGGAATACTGCCCGGTATGCGGAAGCAAAGCAGTAAAAAAAGAAGATGAGGTAGCGGTGCGCTGTGAAAATATAAATTGTCCGGCGCGTTTAAAAGAAAGCCTTATCTTTTTCGCTTCCCGGGAGGCTATGGATATAGAAGGCATGGGGCCGGCAGTAATTGAACAGCTGGTGGACAAGGGGCTGGTAAAAGGGATTGAAGATATATACCGGTTAAGAGCGGAGGATTTAGAAAAGCTGGAGCGCATGGGCAAAAAGTCGGCTGCTAACCTGATAAGGGCGATTGAAGAGAGCAAAAAAAGGCCTCTTTACCGGCTTATAACTGCACTGGGCATAAAACATGTAGGAGCGAAAACAGCCAGAACCTTGACCAGGTATATAAAGAACATTGACCAGTTTAAGACTATTACCCGGGAGGAGTTGATGGAGATTCCGGAAGTAGGCGAAAAAATGGCCGACAGCATAATAGATTTCTTCCGTCAGCCCAGAAATATAGCAGCTATCGAGAGTTTAAAAGAACTGGGGGTAAATACGGAAGAAAAAGAAGAAAGAGAAACTTCCGGGATACTAGCCGGTAAAACCGTAGTTATAACCGGGACTTTAAGCCGGATGAGCCGCAAAGAAGCCGAAGAGCTGGTGGAAAAAGCAGGCGGCAAAGCTTCAGGCAGTGTAAGCCGCAAGACAGATCTCGTGGTGGTAGGCGAAAACCCGGGCAGCAAGTATCAGAAGGCAAGGGAACTTAATGTGCGGATAGTGGATGAAGAAGAGTTTTTGCAGATTTTGGGGATAGAGTAGATGGTTTTTTTATATGATCGGGAAAGCAGGTGTTTATCTTGACAGGGACTTTGATTAATGCAGGAGCAATTGTAGCAGCAGGTTTCATAGGATTATTGCTTAAAAGAGGCATACCGGACAACATGAGCCGGAATATGCAGGATGCTTTGGGAATACTGGTAATACTTATCGGCATTCAATGTGCTTTAAAAGGAGAAAATTATGCTTTAATTGGTGTAAGCCTTGCCTTAGGTGCTGTATTGGGTGAATGGCGGCAATGGGAAGAAAAGCTGGAGGGTCTGGGAAGAAAGCTGGAAAAGAGGCTGGCGGGTGAAGGGGAGAGTGATTTTGTCAAAGGATTTGTATCGGCTACCCTTTTGTTTTGTGTAGGAGCCATGGCTATTATCGGGGCTCTGGAAGACGGGCTTACCGGAAATTATCAGATACTGCTTGTAAAATCAATGCTGGACGGCATATTTGCACTTCTTTTTGCCGCAAGTATGGGGATGGGGGTATTATTTTCCGCTATTCCTGTTTTCATATATCAGGGAAGTATAAGTCTGGCTGCCAGCTTTATCAAGCCTTTGCTGACTGATCCCATGATAAATAATATTACGGCTACCGGCGGAATTCTGATTATGGGATTAGGCATCAACCTGGTAGGGCTGAAAAAGATTAAAGTAGCCAATCTTCTTCCCTCTGTTTTTTTAGTGCCTTTGTTAATGGCAATGGTAAAGGTTTTAGGTTTTTAAGGTTATTTTTTGATTTAGAAAAGGTGCTTGAATTAAAAACTTTTCGAATGGTAATAGTTTTTAAAAAAAGAACCGTCCCCAAATTAAAAAGTTAGCTGGCTTGAAGGCCGGCTTTTTTTTTTTTTTGATTTTACCGGCAGGAAAGAATAATAGGCTTTATTAGTGTTCATAATAATCTGGTAAGGAGGCGAATGGAGAGATAATGGAAGAGCAGAATTTAGAGCTGAAAAATATAGAACAAAAGGAATATGACGATTTAGTTAATAAGGTAAAGCCTAAACCGCCGGTTTTAAAAAACTGTATATGGGCTTTTGTGGTAGGGGGGCTTATCTGCACTTTGGCCCAGTTTATACAGAATTATTTTATGGGTCTAGGAATGAGCAGGCAGGATGCAGCCAGCTATACATCCATAATTATGATTTTTCTGGCGGCTCTGGCTACCGGACTTGGTGTATATGATGAACTGGGGAAAAGGGCAGGTGCCGGGTCTATTGTTCCGATTACCGGCTTTGCCAATGCCATAGTAGCATCAGCGATGGAATTTAAAAGAGAAGGGTATATCTTCGGGGTAGGAGCCAGGATTTTCAGCGTAGCTGGGCCTACGCTGGTTTTTGGTTTTGCTGTAGCTTTCTTTATAGGACTGCTCAAGGTTTTTATCAACAGCTAATTTAAAAAGGCAGGGAGAGATTTATGCCAGGCAAGAAAAGAGGTAAGCAGACGGTAGTTTTTCATAATCCTCCGGTTATTACGTCATCTGCCAGCATAGTGGGACCAGATGAAGGGAAAGGCCCTTTTGGCAGCTATTTTGACCAGGTGCTGCCTGACTATATGTTTGGGGAAAAGACCTGGGAAAAGGCAGAGAGCAAAATGCTGAGGGAAGCGGTGAAACTGGCCATAAATAAGGCTAACCTTAAGGAAGATGATATAGAGGTTATTCTGGCTGGAGACCTGTTAAATCAGACTATTTCTGCCAACTATGCGGCTCGCGATTTAAGCCTTCCTTTATTAGGGCTTTACGGAGCCTGTTCAACTATGGCCGAATCCCTGCTTTTAGGTGCTATGCTGGTTGATGGCGGTTTTTTCAGCAAAGTAGTGGCAGCTACTTCCAGTCACCATCATACGGCAGAAAGGCAGTTTCGCTTTCCTACGGAACAAGGGGTGCAGCCTACGGTTACTACGCAGTGGACAGCAACTGCTGCTGGAGCTGTAGTTTTGCAATCTGAGGGCTCAGGTCCTCGTATAACAGCGGCTACGGTAGGCAAGGTTGTTGATATGGGGCAGAAGGACATGTCCAATATGGGAAGTGCGATGGCGCCTGCAGCTGTAGATACTATAAAGGCACATCTGGATGATCTTAAAAGAAGCCCGGATTATTATGATCTTATCCTTACCGGTGATTTAGGTAAGATAGGGAAAGCTATTGCGGAAGAGCTTTTTGTAGTAAAGGGAATAGTTCCTAAGCCTTTTTATAATGACTGTGGGGTACTGCTCTATGATGAAAACCAGGATGTTAATGCCGGAGGAAGCGGATGTGGCTGTGCTGCCTGCATGCTCTGCGGTCCTCTGCTTAAAAAGATGCAGGAAGGAAGTTTAAAGAAATTACTTCTGGTGGCTACGGGAGCTTTGATGAGTCCTACTTCCATGTTTCAGGGAGAAAGTATTCCCTGTGTAGCCCATGCGGTAGCGGTGGAGATGAATTAGAGGAGGTAAGAGAAGATGGTACCCTGGTATAGTGCTTTTATCGTAGGCGGCATTTTATGCCTTATCGGCCAGCTGGTTATGGATTTGACCAAAGCCCAGATTACGCCGGGACATATTCTGGTAGGGTACATAACTTCAGGGGCTATTTTAAGTGGTTTAGGGCTTTATCAGCCGCTGGTAGAGATAGGAGGAGCAGGAGCTACTATACCTCTTTCGGGTTTTGGACACCTTTTAACTCAAGGCACATTAAAAGCGGTGGAGCAAAAAGGCCTTTTAGGTGCTTTTAGTGGCGGCATAGAAGCGGCAGCGGCGGGTATAACCGCAGCGGTTATCTTTGGCTATATTGCTGCTGTCATATTTAATCCCAAAGGGTAGAAAGGGAGTTCGCTTATGTTTAAGAAGGAGCAACATCTTTATATAGGCAAAGATCTGGATAAAAACCTGGAGTTTTTCCGCAAGGAATTGGGAGCAGATGAAAGTTTTGATGTAATTATCCGCCGTTTTAAAATAGCCTGCCGCATGGGTGCCTTTATAGCGATTGACGGTTTTGTCAAAGATGAAGCCTTGACCGAGATAATGCAGAGCCTGTCCATTCTCGAATATGAACAGGAAATGTGGCAGGATGATTTTTTGGCTAAGATAGAGACTTATATTCCTTATATTGAAATGGATAAAGAAAATAAAGTTGATGAGCTTCTTTTAATGGTTCTTTCCGGTTCTATTATCCTCCTGGTTGATGGGCTGGAAGAAGCCCTGATTATAGATGCCAGGACTTACCCGGCGCGAAATCCGGAAGAACCTGATATTGAGAGGGTAGTGCGCGGTTCCCGGGATGGTTTTACCGAGACTATTGTTTTTAATACAGCCCTTATAAGGCGGAGGGTAAGGGATCCCAGGCTCAGAAATAAACTGGTTAATGTGGGGCGCAGGTCTAAGACCGATATATGTATATCATATCTGGAAGATGTAGCTAATCCTGAATTGGTAGAGGAAGTTATTAAAAGGATTGAAGAGATTGAGATAGATGCTATCCCTATGGCGGAAAAGGCTTTGGAAGAGCTTATAGTTCCGGGAAGTGTATGGAACCCGTTTCCCAGGGTAAGATATACCGAAAGGCCTGATGTGGCGGCTGCTCATCTTTTTGAAGGACATATCCTGGTTTTGGTAGATACTTCACCCAGTGTTATGATTTTGCCGGCTACTTTTTTTCATCATATACAGCATGTGGAGGAATACAGGCAAAACCCGGCCATAGGTGTTTATGTAAGGCTGGTAAGGTTTTTAGCTATAATAGCTTCGGTTATTATAACCCCTTTATGGCTTCTTTTTGCCCTTTCTCCTGAGCTTTTGCCGGAAGCCCTTGACTTTATAGGCCCCAAAAAAGTAGGGGAAATACCCATATTTATACAGTTTCTTATTGGGGAGCTGGCTCTTGACCTTATGCGCATGGCGGCTATCCATACTCCTTCCCCTCTGGCTACAGCTTTAGGGGTAATAGCTGCTCTTCTTATTGGCGATATTGCAGTACAGATTGGGCTTTTGGTGCCGGAGGTAATTATATATACGGCTATTGTGGCTGTAGGAACTTTTTCTACCCCCAGCTATGAGCTGGCTCAGGCCAACCGACTGGCCCGTCTGTTTATGCTTTTGGGGGTAGGATTTTTTAAACTGCCGGGTCTTCTGGTTACAGCAGGTTTAGTATTTTTGCTTTTAGTTTTGACCAGGTCTTTTAATGTTCCCTATTTATGGCCCTTGATACCTTTTAATTACCGGGCCTTAAAAAGCATATTGATACGTTCACCTATTTCCATGCAGGATATAAGGCCGGAAGTTTTAAAGACAAAGGATGTGCGCAGGCAGCCTGAACCTGCTTTTAAACGAAGGAGGTAGATGATGAAAAAGGTAGGTATTCCGCAAGGTTTGTTTTATTACTATTATTATCCTCTATGGGAAGCTTTTTTCCGTTTTCTGGGGTTAGTGGTGGTCAGGTCATCTCCTACCAACAAGAAGATAGTAGACGATGGAGTAACTCTGGCTGTGGATGAAGCCTGTTTTCCTATAAAGGTGTATTACGGACATGTAAATGAGCTTAAAGGAAAAGGGGTTGATTATATATTTTTACCCCGGCTGGTAAGCATAGAGCCTAAAAGCTATATATGCCCTAAATTCATGGGACTTCCTGATATGATAAGGGCAGGTATAAAAGATTTGCCGGAGGTTATTGATATAACCGTTGATCTGAGCCGGGGGGATAAAGGCTGGCAAAAGGAACTTGCAAGACTGGGAAAGATTTTAAATGTTAACTACCGTCAGATCAAGAAGGCTTATAACTATGCGCTTGAGGAATATTTTTCCTATCGCATGATCGCCAGACAGGGATACACCAGGGATGAAGCTATAAAAGTGTGGCAAGGGGAAGAAATTTCTCTGCCCTTAGATACTCCCCTTCATATAGGAGTTTTGGGACATGGATATTCTCTATATGACGATTTTATAAGCATGTCAGTTATAAAAAAATTGCGGGGTATGGGAGTGAAGGTTTATCTATCTGAGCATCTGCCGACAGAAGGGATAGAGAAGGAAGCTTCTACCCTTCCTAAAAGGGTTTTCTGGACTTTAGGACGCAAAATGGTAGGCAGTGCTTTATATATGGATAAATCTCCAGATATTGACGGGATTATATATGTGGCATGTTTTGGTTGTGGGCCTGATTCGCTCATCGGTGAAGTGATTGAACGCAAGGTAAAAAAACCTTTTATGCTTTTAACCCTAGATGAGCATACCGGAGAAGGCGGAATAATTACGCGTTTAGAAGCGTTTTGCGATATGCTGGCAAGGAGGAAGAAAAGGGATGAAGGTTACTTACCCTGCTATGGGTAATACAGGTATAGCCATAAAGGCACTCCTTAAAGGACTTAAGCTGGAGGTGGTGCCTCCTCCCCCTATTACCAGGAATACAATTGCCCTGGGAGTTAAGTATGCACCTGAGTTTGCCTGTATGCCGCTTAAGATAAATGTGGGCAATTTTATAGAAGCCCTTGACCGGGGTGCAGATACTATTGTGATGGCAGGAGGATGGGGACCTTGCCGTTTTGGCTATTATGCCCAGGTGGAAAGGGAGATATTAAGAGATTTAGGTTATGATTTTAAGATGGTTATTCTGGAAGCACCTGATTTTAAGTTGTCGGAGCTTTTTTCCCAGCTTAGGGCTCTGGCCGAAAATGTTTCGTTTATAGAAGCAGTAAGGGCGGTTAAATTTGCCTGGCATAAGCTGAGAACGGTGGAAATTGTGGAAAGGAAGCGGGAATATTTTTTACCCCGGGTTAAAGATAAAGAGGAGGCGGAAAAGCTCTATACCCGATGTTTGGAGGCTCTGGACCGGGCTAATAATAAGGAAGAAGTCGATAAGGCCTGGCCGGAATATATGGCGGAACTGGAAAGGCTGGAGAGACATGATGAAGAAATACTGAAAATAGGGCTTTTAGGGGAAATATATACGGTTTTAGAGCCGGCTTCTAATTATAATATCGTAAGCCATCTGGGGAGGCTGAATGTTGAGGTTACCCGCAACATATATGCCAGCAGCTGGGTTAATGACCATCTTTTAGGGGGGATGCTGCTTAAATCTGATCATAAACATATTATAAAATGTGCCTATCCTTACCTTAAATACTGGGTGGGAGGGCATGGGCAGGAATCAGTAGGTTCAGCCGTAGATTTTGCCCGCAAAGGTTATGATGGGGTTATTCAGATAGGGCCTTTGACCTGTATGCCGGAAATTGTAGCCCAGTCTATCTTGCATGAAGTAAAAGCCAGGGAGGGTATTCCCTGTATGACATTATATTTCGATGAACATGCTGCCGATGCGGGTATAGCTACCCGGCTGGAAGCTTTTGTTGATATGCTGAAAAGGCAAAAACAGAGGGAAAGAAAAATGGTTAAGGAGAGAATAATTTAAAAAACAGCAAAGGGGTGCGGTATTTTTGATTTGTTATTTAGGTGTAGATATAGGGTCAGTGAGCAGCAATTTTGTTCTAGTAGATCAAAGGGGAAAAGTTAGAGAAAAAATTTATCTGCGTACCCAGGGTAATCCGGTTAAAGCAATAAGGGAAGGTTATATGAAGATAAAAGAGGGGATAGAAGGTAAGATTGATATAAGAGGGGTAGGAACTACGGGAAGCGGGCGGCATTTAGCCAGTATATTGTTAGGAGCCGATATAGTAAAAAATGAAATTACTGCTCATGCCGTAGCTGCTTCTTATCTTTATCCTGATGTCAGGACGATAATCGAAATCGGAGGGCAGGATTCCAAGATAATCATAATGGAAAATGGCATTGTAACTGATTTTGCTATGAATACGGTATGTGCAGCCGGAACCGGTTCTTTTCTTGACCAGCAGGCAGCCAGGCTCAATATACCTATAGAGGATTTTGGCAGGAAAGCGGTTGCTTCTTCTCAGCCGGTGCGTATAGCCGGACGCTGTGGAGTGTTTGCCGAATCAGATATGATTCATAAACAGCAGATGGGGTATCCGGTAGAAGACATATTGATGGGGCTTTGTGAAGCTCTGGTTAGAAACTATATGAACAATGTAGCTAAAGGAAAAAGGATAGCTGAGCCGGTTGTTTTCCAGGGCGGGGTGGCTGCCAATATAGGTTTGCGGAAAGCTTTTGAGAAGTTTCTGGGCTGCCGGGTAATAGTACCTGAACATTATAATGTTATGGGAGCTATAGGAGCAGCTATCCTGGCCAAGGAATATGTGGAAGGTTACGGGCGAAGGAGCCTTTTTAAAGGTGATGATTTTATCCTTACCGGGGATTTTGTTTCCCAGAGCTTTACATGTAATGGATGTGCCAATCTCTGCGAAGTAGTGTGTATAAAAAGAGATGATACTCCTTTAGCTTACTGGGGTGATCGCTGCTTAAGGTGGGAAAGTTCGCTGGGCAGGGGAAGCCGGGAGAATTTGAAAGTGGTGTAAAATGCGGGAAAATCCGCATTTTACATATTAAGGAGCTGCATGATCTGTTTTTTGCATAGGCTTTTTTCTTCATCAGTCAGGTTTTTAACCGCAAATTCCCCGACTACCCTACCGGGGAGAGGAGAAAATACATAGATGCGGTCGGCAAGGAGCAACGCTTCTTCGATATCATGAGTTATGAAAAGGATGCTTGGATTATACTGGTTACGCAAGCTTAACAGCCACTTTTGCATTTTATGTCTGGTTATGGCGTCTAGAGCCGCAAAGGGTTCGTCCAAGAGCAGAATATCACTGGCAAAAAGATAAGTCCTTAGCAGGGCTGCTCTCTGTTTCATACCCCCGGAAAGCTGACGGGGATAATAGTCGGCGAACCCCTCCAGCCCGAACTGGGAAAGATAAGATTTTGCTTTTTTGCGCGCTTCCTGCCAGCTTTCTCCTTTTAATACCAGAGGAAGGGCGATATTATCCAGGACAGTACGAAAAGGCAGAAGAAGGTCTTTTTGCTGCATGTAGCCTACCCTTCCTGTTTGCCCGGTGTGATCTCTGCCGTCAATGATTATCCTTCCTGTATCCGGGTTTATAAGACCGGATATGATATGAAAAAGGGTGCTTTTGCCGCAGCCGCTGGGACCTACAATTACCACCAGTTCCTGTTCTTTAAGATACAGGGATATATTATCCAGTGTATAAAGCCCATCCAGGGTCTTGCAGATGTTTAAGGCTTCTAATTTAGTCATGTCAGGACTCCTTTTTTAGGGCAAGAATTCGTTGGTAAAAGCTTTAGCGGGATCTATGTTTTTCTTAATAAGCCCGTTTTGATACATAAAATCGGCAAATTTTTGCCATACTTCCTTTTTCATCTCTCCCCAGCGGGGGGCGTCGGCCTGGTATTCTGCGGCCAGGTATTGCTGGCTTTTCTTTACTAATTGCGAATTAAGCTCCGGGGCTGCTTTAAGAAGTATAGCAGCTGCTTGTTCTGGATTTTCGATAGAGAACTGGTATCCTCTAGCGGTTGCCCGCATAAATTTTTTAACTAGTTCCGGGTTATTTTTTATTTTTTCTTCACTGGTTATAATAACCGGGGTATAGAAATCTAATGCTTCATGCTCGTCACGGAGCTTTATAAAATTTAAAGGAATATTTTTAAGCTCGGCTTCGATTCCGGTCCAGCCGTAATATATCCAGGCAAAGTCGATGTCTTTTTCCAGGCTGGTAAAGAAGTCGGCAGTTCCTATGTTTATTATGTTCACTTTACTAAAGTCGGCTCCGTATTTGTCCATCAGGGCTTTTAGCATGGCATTTTCCATAGGTGAACCCCAGCCCCCGTAGGTTTTGCCCTCGAAATCTTTAGGGTTTTTAATATTTCTGTCTGCTGGAGAGGCAAAACCGGAAGTATTATGCTGTATAACTGCAGCAATTGCTACTACGGGAATGTCTTCGGCACGCGCATAGGTTACTTCTTCCTGATAGCTTATGCCGAAATCTCCCTTGCCGGCAGCTATAAGCTGAGCAGTTCCGCCTTCACCCGGGTTTACTATTTTTACCTCCAGGCCTTCTTCTTCATAAAATCCTTTTTCTTTAGCTACATAGAGGCCGGTGTGGTTGGTATTGGGAAACCAGTCCAGTATGACTGTAACCGGGGTAAGTTCCCTGTTTTCCGCTTTTTGTCCGCAACCGGGCAAAAGCCCTATTATGAGCGTAAATATTAATATTAAAGCTATTCTAGAGCGCATTTTGATTCCTCCTTGCTTTAGGATATTTCTTCTATGCGGTTCCAGGGGAGCAGGAAATATTCTGCCAGGTCAACGATCTTAACCAGGAGAAAGCTTAAAAGACAGATGATGATTACTGCTGCCAGAACTTCATCTATAGCAAAGCTTTTCTGTTTTAAGGTCATAAAATAGCCCAGCCCTTTTTGAGCTCCCAGCCATTCGCCGATAACAGCTGCCATTATACTGTAAGTGGCCGCAATCCTTAAGCCGGAGAAAAAGGCAGGGAGGGCAGAAGGAAACTTTACCATGCGAAAAATAGTAAAATTGCTTGCTCCCATAGAGCGAAAAAGGTTTATCTGATCCGGGTCTACCGAGTTTATACCTTCCATTAAGTTGATAGTAATAGGGAAAAAGCACACCAGCACTACTATTATTATCTTGGGGGTTATTCCCCAGCCAAACCATATGGTAAAGAGTACAGCCAGGACGATTAGCGGGATAGTTTGCGATATTATGAGCAGAGGATATATGGCTTTATGCAGGAGCTGGCTGGAATTAAGAATTATACCTAGAAGCAAGGCCAGCACTATCGCTATAAAAAAACCGCTCAAAGCCTCCAGCAGGGTAGCTGCGGTATGGGTAAGGAGTAAAGGGGTTTCTTTTACAAGCGCGTTAGCTACCGCCAGAGGTCCTGGGAGTATCCAGGGCTTTATCTGATAAACTCTGACCCCCGCTTCCCACAGCAGGAGAAGCAGGAGAAAGGTTATGATGGGGGCTAACTTATGAGCGGTATTTGCTGATTTTCTCATCGATTGTCACTCCGTCTGGCTTGTAGTCTATGGTTATTACTGATACTACCCGGGGCACCCCGTTTTCTATGCATACCTGGTTAGCTTTTTTGACCAGTTCCAGCAGGGTGTCAAGGTCTCCTTCGATGGTGGTTTCCGAAGGGCCGACAACATATTTTAAACCCGAGTTTATTATAAGTTCGATTACTTTGTCTACCATTTCATAGAGCCTCTTTTCTTCTACTACGGGCAGGATTTTAAGGCTTAAATGGGCTTCGGCCATTTTTACACCTCCTTTTAAAAATAAAATAAGCTGCTTCTACCAGCCAAAAGGGTACCAAGCAGCTTCTAGCACCATTTTCCCTACGCTGGCATTACCCAGATCAGGTTCCAGGGTCAGGGCTCCTTTTCGCCCACTCTCAGCCGGAAAGGTCCAGCTCCCCTTAATATTAAGTTTGGGGATATTATAGCTTTTATAAAGGGGAAGGTCAACAGGGATTTTTATTGAGGGATTAATGATTGCCGGGATAATTTGTGTGTATTATAATACACATTAGGAGGTGTATGATATGCGAACCAACATCGTTATTGATGAAAACCTTATTAACGAGGCCTTAGAGCTTACAGGGTTAAAGACGAAAAAAGATGTTGTGGATTTAGCTTTAAGAGAGCTGGTAGAGAATAGAAAAAGAAAAAATTTACTGGAAATAAAAGGAAAAATAGAGTTTACTGAAAAATATGATTATAAAAAGATGAGGGAAGGCAGATGATTTTGGTAGATACGTCGGTTTTAATAGCTTTTTTGAAAGGTATAGAAAATGAAAAAGTGGAAAAATTGGTGGCCATAATAGAAAATAACATCCCTTTTGGAATTAACAGCTTTATTTACCAGGAAATACTGCAGGGAGCGAAAACCGAAAAAGAGTTTAATCTGCTTAAAAAATACCTGGAAACGCAAAGATTTTATGAATTAAAACAGGGAATAAGATCTTATGAAGAAGCAGCCCTATTATATGTGAAGTGTCGAAAAAAGGGAGTTACTGTTCGCAGTACTATAGATTTACTTATAGCCCAAACGGCTATGGAAAATAATCTCTATTTGTTGCATGATGACCGGGATTTTTCACTGCTGGCCGGGATTGAGAGCAGATTAAAGGAGTATTGATTTTGTTGTTCTTCTGCAAAAGAACAAAATATTAGGTGTTGTAAAACTTTATCTTTTCATGCTAAACTTAATCTATCTCATGTCATATTATTTTGATGAGAGGAGAGAAGCTAAGATGAGTAGAGAAGAGCTCACCAAGATTATCCTGCCTGAGGAGAAACTTCCCAAATTCTGGTACAATGTGCAGGCTGATATGCCTAATCCTTTAGCCCCCGGATTGAATCCGAAGACTTTAAAACCGCTTACGCCATCTGATCTAGAGCCTATTTTTGCCCGGGAACTTATCATGCAGGAGGTTTCCACGGAAAGGTATATCGAAATTCCGGAAGAAGTAAGGGAACTTTATAAAAAATACCGTCCGTCTCCTTTGTACCGGGCAAGAAGTTTGGAAAAAGCTCTGGATACCCCGGCGCGCATTTACTACAAGTATGAAGGGGTAAGTCCGGTAGGCAGCCATAAGCTTAATTCTGCTTTAGCCCAGGTCTATTACAATAAAAAACAGGGGATTAAAAGGATAACTACCGAAACCGGTGCCGGACAATGGGGGACAGCTCTGGCTTTAGCCTGTAAATTGTTCGGGCTGGAAGCCATGATATATATGGTAAAGGTAAGCTATTATCAGAAACCTTACCGCCGTTCGATTATGGAAGTTTACGGCGGCAGGTGTGTGCCAAGCCCGAGTGAACTTACCCAGAGCGGACGTGATGTGCTGGCTAAAAACCCTGATAGTCCTGGTACTTTAGCCATTGCTATAAGTGAAGCGGTAGAAGAGGCCTTAAAGAGAGATGATACCAATTATTCGCTGGGCAGTGTGTTAAATCATGTATGTTTACATCAGACAGTAATAGGGCAGGAAGTTAAGATGCAGCTGGAAATGGTAGACGAATATCCGGATGTAGTTATCGGATGCTGCGGCGGAGGCAGTAATTTTGCCGGTATTGCCTTTCCTTTTATACCGGATAAGCTGGCGGGGAAAAAAGTGCGACTGGTAGCAGTCGAGCCAGCTGCCTGTCCGACTTTAACCAAAGGCGTTTTTGCTTATGATTATGGTGATGCAGCCGGTTTGGTGCCGGTTACCAAGATGTATACTTTGGGCCATAACTTTACTCCTTCTGGCATTCATGCTGGAGGCTTAAGGTATCATGGGGAATCACCTTTAGTAAGCCAGCTTTATCATGATGGGCTTTTAGAGGCGGTAGCGGTGAAACAGAACCCGACATTTGAAGCAGCTTTGCTCTTTGCCCGGCATGAAGGGATCGTGCCGGCTCCGGAATCAGCTCACGCCGTAAGGGTAGCGGTAGATGAAGCTTTGCGGGCGAAGGAAGAAGGGGTTTCCCGGTGTATCGTATTTAATTTAAGCGGACATGGTTATCTTGACCTGTATTCTTATGATAAATACCTGGCAGGAGAGACAGCAGATATAGAGTTTTCCGATGCTGAACTTAGGGAGAGCCTCAAAGACCTGCCCCAGGTGCCGGAAGAATATAGATAAGCTTAAGAAAAGCAGCATCTTTTATCCAGGAGATGCTGCTTTTTTAATTTGGGGACGGTTCTAAATTTAAAAACTATTACGAATGGTAAGGTTTTATATTAAACATTTGGCGGCATCAAATATCTCTTTTGGTCTGCAGAAGGATACAGATACAGGGGATATAGATGAATAATACTGAAAATCTTTCTTCTATCGGGGTTTACTTTTTTATTGTATTTGCATATCATAGATGCTATAATGATTTGTGTTCGCTTCCAGAAGAAAAAGGTCTATATGTCATGGACAGTGAGGTTTTATATGTCAGAGGATAGAAAAAATTATAATTACTACCTGGTAAGAGAAGATATACTTCCTGAGTCGATTATAAAAACAGCCCGCGTTAAAGAATTATTGGCTAAAGGAGAAGCTTCTAATGTACTAGAAGCGGTAAATAAGCTGGGCTTAGCCCGCAGCACTTATTATAAGTATAAAGACGGAGTCTGGCCTTTTTTTGATGCTGCCAATCTGCATATTATAAATGTTTCTCTACTTTTAAATCATGTTTCGGGAGTATTATCACGGGTATTAAACCTGGTGGCTTCCCTCAAGGCTAATGTGCTTACTATAAACCAAAGTCTTCCTTTACATGGAGTAGCTTATGTTACTTTATCTTTAAGTATTGAAGAAATGACGGTATCAGTTGATGAATTTTTGCTGGCTCTTAATAAATTAGAAGGGGTCATAAGAGCTGAGATAGTAGGAAAAAGTTGAATAGGAGGTTTGGACATGGTTAAAGTTGGGCTTTTAGGCTGTGGAACTGTAGGTTCTGGGGTAGTAAAGCTTTTGGAACAAAACCGGGATATTATTGCTCAAAGGGCTGGAGAAGAAATTGTTCTGCACAAGGTTTTAGACCGTGATGTAGAAAAATGTCGCAGGTTAGGTATAGCTTCCGCAAAGATTGCCGCGGATGTGGAAGAGATATTAAAAGATGAGGAGATAGATATTGTAGTAGAGCTGATAGGGGGAGTAGAGCCTGCGTGCAGCTATGTACTGGAAGCTATTAGCCAGGGAAAACATGTGGTATCTGCCAATAAGGATCTTATCGCGGTAAAGGGAAGGGAAATATTGGAAGCGGCAGAGGCTAACCGGGTTGATTTTTATTATGAAGCCAGTGTCGGAGGCGGAATTCCTGTTATATATCCATTAAAGCAATCACTGGCTGCCAACCGCATAAAAGAAGTTATAGGCATATTAAATGGTACCACCAATTACATGCTTACCAAGATGAGCCGGGAAGGCTTAAATTATGAACAGGTTTTAAAAGAAGCCCAGGAATTGGGGTATGCGGAAGCTGATCCTACTTCTGATGTGGAAGGGCTGGATGCGGCAAGGAAGATTGCTATTTTATCTTCTATTGCTTTTAACAGCAGGATTACCCTGGATGATGTTTATGTAGAAGGCATAACCCGTATTACTCCTACCGATATAAAATATGCTGCGGAATTAGGTTATGTAATAAAACTTCTAGCTATTGCCAAAGAGGATGAGGAGGGGCAGGTGGAGGTAAGGGTAAATCCTGCTTTTATTCCTGCTGATCATCCTTTAGCAGGTGTAAATGATGTGTTTAATGCTGTTTTTGTAAAAGGCGATGCGGTAGGAGATGTAATGCATTACGGGCGGGGAGCAGGACAAATGCCTACAGCCAGTGCGGTGGTGGGGGATATAATTGAAATAGTGCGCAATATGCGCTCCGGCTGCAATTCGCGTCTGGGCTGCACCTGCTACACCGAAAAAAAGGTCTTAAAAATCGAAGATACCAAATCCCGTTTTTATATCCGTATGTCCGTAGTGGACCGTCCGGGTGTTTTGGCGGGAATAGCAGGCATATTTGGCAATAATAATGTGAGTATTGCGGCCGTAGTCCAGAAAGAAGGAGGAGAGATGGCAGAACTGATACTTATCACCCATGAGGTTAAAGAAAAAGATTTGCGCAAATCTTTACAGGAGATAAAGGAACTGCCTACGGTAAAAGATATAGGAAATGTCATAAGGCTGGAAGGAATAGATAAGGAGTAAGAAGGAGGATTTATGATTGAGGTAAAAGTACCGGCTACTACTGCTAACCTGGGTTCCGGGTTTGATAGTTTAGGTTTGGCTTTAGATTTGCTGCTGGTTGTGCGGGCTGAGCTTGGTGATGGCGAGGGAAAGGTTTGTTTTAAAGGTCGGGGAGCCTTAGAAATGGAAAAAGATCCTGCATCTAACCTGGTTATTAGGGCGATGCAGGAGGTTTTCCGGAAAGCAGGAGAAATTATGCCTCCGGTTGATGTTTATATAGAAAATAATATCCCTTTAGGAAAAGGTTTGGGTAGCAGTGCAGCAGCTATTGTAGCTGGACTTTATACCGCTAATGCCTTGCTTAAAGACAGGCTGGATGAGAAAGAACTGATGAAGATGGCAGTGGCCATGGAAGGACATGCCGACAATGTTGTTCCTGCTATGGTGGGTGGTTTGACTGCAGTTATGCTGGAAGAGGGAGAAGTTTATTATCAAAAGCTACCTTTTCCCCATAAGTTGAAGGTTATTGTGGCTGTACCAGATTTTACCCTTCCTACCCCTAAGGCGCGAAGGGTCTTACCTTCCCGGATAGATTTAGAGGAGGTTATAGGCAGCCTGCAAAGGGCATGTTTTTTACTGGCCAGTTTTTCTACCGGTGATTTCCGTTTTTTAGATAAAGCTATGAATGATAAGGTTTTTCAAGAGGCGCGAAAAAAGTTTATACCCGGTTTTGATGAAGTGGTAAGAGAGGCTAAAAAAAACGGAGCCTTAGGGGTGGCTTTAAGTGGAGCCGGGCCTTCGCTAATAGCTCTGGCTGATAGGGATGAATACCTGATTGGGGAAAAAATTAAAGAGGTTTGGGGTTTACACGGGGTTAATAGTGATGTATTCTATCTCAAGGTGCATGAAAGAGGAGTAACCTGCATGAACTTCTGATAGTAATATTCTTCGAACAAGGAGTGGGAAACTTTGGCCTTATTAGTTACTAAGTTTGGTGGAACTTCGGTAGGAACTCTGGAACGCATAAAAAATGTGGCTATGCGGCTTAAAGATATGAAAAATCAGGGCCACGATGTGGTGGCGGTAGTCTCGGCTATGGGAGATACTACTGATGAACTTATTGATCTGGCAAGGCTTACCGGGGATAATCTATCCCCGCGCGAAATGGATATGCTTCTCGCAACGGGAGAACAGCAGTCAGCTGCTCTGGTAGCTTTAACCCTTCAGAATTTAGGCTGTGATGCGATATCTCTTACCGGCTGGCAGGCAGGTATCAAAAGTGATGACAAACACAGCAAAGCAAGGATAAGCGGGATCGATACGACCAGGATAAAGGAAGAACTGGCGAAAGGGCGTATAGTTGTCGTGGCAGGTTTTCAGGGAATATCCCCGGAAGGTGATATAACTACTTTAGGCCGGGGAGGATCTGATACCACGGCAGTAGCCATTGCTGCTGCTTTGCAAGCTGACCGTTGTCTTATTTTTACTGATGTAGATGGAGTTTATACGGCTGACCCCCGGATCGTTCCTCAGGCCCGTAAACTTGACCAGATTTCTTATGAGGAAATGCTGGAAATGGCAAGTCTGGGAGCAGGGGTGCTGCAGTCAAGGTCGGTTGAGTTTGCCATGCTTTATGGTGTCGATATTGAAGTGTTAAGCAGTTTTGAGAATAAACCTGGAACTTTGGTAACGGAGGTAAGCAATATGGAAAAACAGAGAATTGTAAGTGGAGTGGCAGGAGATAAGAACTGTGTTCGTTTTGCTCTTTTTGATGTGCCTGATGTTCCCGGCATAGCCATGAAGATATTTAAAGCTCTGGCGAGGGAAAATATAAATGTAGATATGATAATTCAGAGTGCTATGCGAGATAACCGCAATGACATAGCTTTTACCATCGAACAGGATGACCTTAAAAAAGCTATACCGGTAGTAGAAAAAGTAGTCCAGGAAATATCAGCTTCGGGCTATTCCTATACCGATGAGGTAGCCAAAGTTTCTATTGTAGGAGCAGGCATGCAGACCAATCCCGGGGTAGCTGCAGCTATGTTTGAAGCTTTAGCCGAAGAAAATATAAATATTCACATGATAAGCACTTCCGAAATAAAAGTATCCTGTGTTATAGATGAAAAAGAGCTGGAAAAGGCAGTAAGAGCCCTGCACAAAAAATTTGAGCTGGATAAGGCTTAAATGCCTTGACGAAATGAGGTTTATGATATAAAATAATCCTTGCGTCGGGGTGTAGCTCAGTTTGGCTAGAGCGCTTGCTTGGGGTGCAAGAGGCCGCTGGTTCAAGTCCAGTCACTCCGACCATGTAAATGAATATTTAAAAGCCTTAACTTTTTTAGGTTTTTTGTCAATAGTTGGGGTAGCAGGTGTTAGTGGTCAAATACCTGCTACCTTTTTTGTACTATCTGCCATGTTGTAAATACAATTAGTGAACACTTTGTAAAATGCTTTCCCGAAAGTAAGCAATGGATACTATATTTTTGCGGCCTGGTTTTGAAACAGGAAAATAAAACCTTTAACCCACTTAAAAACAGAGCCCAGGCTTAATTAGCTGGTTTTCCTCTCTATAGGTAGAGGCATAATTCTTTTTATGAACAGCAATGCAGTATACGATTACGAAATCTGGAAAAATTCCTATAACCATAAGCATTGCG
>NZ_FQWY01000089.1 GCF_900129805.1 Thermosyntropha lipolytica DSM 11003 | reverse complement strand
CCTTCCACTAAATACAAATGTCTGATAAGATGATATTGGTCCACTCTGATCACTCCTATCTCCCCCAATCATTGTGTTGTTCCACTTTCAATGATAGGGGATTGTTCTGGCAGAGTAGTCCACTTTTTCGCTAGCGTTTCTACTTTTTTTGGCTCACTTTTATGTTAGCGTTTACATTCTAATGACAAAACCCCATCCTGCTATGGTTTCCTGTTTTTGTCTACCAGGCTTAACAACAGGCATAATATTTTATTTCTACATCAGTTTTCCTAATCCTTCCTGAAATTAACACCTTCTCATACATCAACAATACTAAAACTTGCATTAATTTTTCCATAAATTAAATACACTTAAATCCCTCGCAAATTTTTGACCACAAAAATAGGGAAGCCACCACGCTAAATAGCGTGGGTTCCCTATTAATCCCGTTTCAAGAGGGCTATATTATTTTATGTATTCGTTATTTTTTGCCACTTTTTTGCGGAATAATCACTTCAGTTTAAACCTCAAAAAAGGCGTTTATTATATATAGATATAATAAAATAAAAAGGAAATGTTTTTAAACACTCCCTTTTTTCTAAAATATTATACTTTCTGTTAAAAAAGGTTAAAGAAATACCAAACCGAATTTTTACATTTTTGTTACTCAATTCGGCTACAAATATATCTATTTTTACATAGTATAGTTTAGCAATTTTTTAGTAAATTCAGGAATGTTTTTTCCTTCTCTTTCTCTCTACTTCCCTCTGCCTACTAAAATTTTACACGCTCTGTTTTTGCTTAAATAGGATCAAATGCTATCGCGCAGCGATTTCGTTCTTCTCCTGTGTTTTTTAGCATAAATATCATTTTTGGCTTCTAATTAAGCCTCTTTTTTTATCTCCTCTATTCTCTCTACTGAAAGCCCGGTAAATTTGGCAATAAGTTTTACATCTAATCCTTCCTTCAACGCATTTATTGCCGCTTCTTCTTTTCCTTTTTCTATACCTTTCTCTATCCCTTCTCTCCTCAATCTCTCCGCTAAAGTCATGAGATCTTCCCTCCTCTCAAGCCTTAATTCTCTCGCGTATTCCATCAGTTTCTCCAAATCTATATCTATTTTATTAAATACATATATAGTCGTCGCAACAAATAAATACTCATAATCCCCGGGTATATTGTCCAGATAAAGAAAAATCGTCTTTAAAAGCAATTCCGGATTTTTAAATCCCCGCGCCAGCAAAAGGCTTAAAAGAAATACTTTTAACCCCAGGTTTTCTACCTCTTCTATCTCTTCCAGTTCTCCCAGTTCATAGAAGATGTGTTTGAATAAAGGCAGGTATTCTTTTAGCTCCGGATATTCTTTTATCCCCCGGGTTATATCCGCCAGGCTCTTTACCGTCTCCCATCTCTTTTCCCCATGATAAAATATAACCGGAATTATCGGGGTTAATTCTTTTTTGTT
>NZ_FQWY01000003.1 GCF_900129805.1 Thermosyntropha lipolytica DSM 11003 | reverse complement strand
ATATACCTCTTCTCCTTCCCCCAGTCCTGCCCTAAAGAGCAGGTCAGAATAAGCCTCCTTAAGCTCTCCGCTTATAAAGCTGTCTTTTTCCAGCTTTAAGTTTTCTAAATCGATTATCTCTTTAATTTCTTCTGGCAGTATAATCTCCATAAGGCTGGCTGCTAGCTCAGGGTTTTCTATTACTTCTTTGAAGTATTTGTCATCTATGTTGCGTATATCCATAAGGATACGGTTCCTTTCCTTAAGAATAGGCTTTATAAACTATTTTCTCTTTTATTGTACCATAAAAAGTAAATTTTTTAAGGGGATTTGTGGTGCAGAGTTTTCAAAGTCTACAATTTCAAAACTCCTGACTTTATCAGTTAACCCCTTAAAAAAGCCGGAAAACAGGCTTTCATAAAAATAAAAGTGGGCAAATTGTACCCACATCTGGTATATATATCGAATTTTATTACTCTTCAGAATACCAGGTCTGTTTTTTTGATCTGCCTGGCATCTGATCTTTTCCTTAATTCAGGCTCTTCTTTAACTCCTCTATCCTCTCTACTGAAAGCCCGGGTAATCAGAAGCCTGAACCAGTACCCGGCATTTTCACCCTTCCTGACGGCTCCCTTCTTTTCAAGTTGTTACGATTCGTAACAGTTTTTAAAAAAAGAACCGTCCCCAAATGAAACTATTCTTTTTTCTCCCCTGCCGGCTGGGTAGCCGGGAAAAGGCTTCGCAATTCCATGGGTACCGGGAAGAGTACAGTGGTGTTGTTGGAATTAGCAACTTCGGTTAAGGCTCTGAGCATTCTTACAGTTAAGGCCCCTTCCTGTTCGCTTAAGATGCGACCAGCTTCAGATATGAGCTGCGCTGCCTGTTTTTCCCCTTCGGCCTGGATGATGGCAGCCCTTCTTTCTCTTTCGGCCTGGGCCTGCTTGGCCAGGGCTTTTTGCATTTCAGTCGGCAGAACCACATCTTTTATTTCGGTAGATATCACTTTTATGCCCCAGGGATTGGTTGTTTCATCTACGATCTGCTGGATGGTCTGGTTCAGCTTTTCCCGCTCGGATAAGACTTCATCCAGTTCCGCAGTACCGACTACGCTGCGCAGGGTAGTCTGAGCCAGCTGGTTGGTGGCCAGGTGGTATCTTTCCACATTGACGATGGCTTTGTCCGGTTCGACTACCCGGTAGTAGAGAACGGCATTTACGGTACAGCTTACATTGTCTTTGGTTATTACTTCCTGGGGGGGAACATCTACTACTACGGTACGCAGGGAAACTTTTTCAATGCGGTCGATGAAAGGGATGATGAGAAAAAGCCCCGGGCCTCTTACCCCTACCAGCCTTCCTAAGCGGAAAAGAACCGCCCTTTCGTATTCAGGGACTATTTTCACCGACATGCTTAAGATAAATATCAGGATTATAATTAAAGAAAGATATTCAACTAAAGCGCCTATCATTTTTCAACCTCCTTGTCTTTTTTTTCCGCCGGGCTTACTATAAGCTGCATGCCCCGGCGACCTACTACTTTTACTTTTTTTCCCTCCGGAATATTTTCCCCATTTTCGGTGCGGGCATTCCATATTTCGCCATATACTTTTACCATGCCTTCCGGGTTGAGCTCTCTTACTACTACTCCGATTTCCTGTTTCATTTCCGCTTCTACTTCGACCGGCGGCTTTTTACGCAGCTTTATCAGGCTGGTTAAAATCAGGAGCACAAAAAGCGCGGTTATTACCCCTATGCTTACGGCAACAAATTTAAGTCCGCTAAACCATTCACCTGGCATCATGGGCTCCACCGGCAAGAAAATAATTCCCAGAACAAGGCTTATCACTCCTCCCGTTCCCAGTATTCCGTAAGTAGGGGTAAAGGCCTCGGCAATTAAAAGGCCTATTCCCAGGAGTATAAAGATGCCGGCCGCAATATTGATTTCAAATAGGCCCAGCCCGTAAAGGCCCAGCAAAAGACATATGGAACCCAAAACTTCGGGCAGGAAAAACCCGGGTGAGTTAAATCCGGTTATCAGGCCGTAAATGCCAATCATGATGAGGATTACGGCTATCTGGGGGTTGCTGACCAGGTCGGTTACTTTTTCTTTTACGGTTTTTTCGACCGGAATTATGCGGGCATCAGCCGTTTGCAGGCTTTTTTCCCCTTCCGCAGTTTTTACCTTATAACCATTGATCCGGGCTAAAAGGTCATCTAGGTTATCCGCTGTTAAATCGATTATACCCTTTTCTAAAGCCCGGTCATAGGTTAAACTCAAGTTTTCGGTGACAAATTTTTCGGCCACATCCCCCGGCCTTCCTTTTTGTTCGGCTATGCTGCGCATGTGCTGGGCCAGGAAGTTTATGGTTTTCTGGTCCGCCGCCTGGGGAGCTTCGGCCGGATTGGAAAGGGCAACCGGCATGGCTGCTCCGCAGGTTGTTCCCGGGGACATGGCGGCAATATCGCCGCTTATCAGGATAAAGGTGCCGGCAGAAGCGGCAATGGCTCCTTTAGGGGCAACATAGGTTATGATCGGGATGCGGGAATTAGTCATCCTTTCTATCATGTCCAAGGTGGCATTTACCAGTCCCCCCGGGGTGTTGATGAAGATTACCAGGGCTTCGGCCCCTTCCTTTTCTGCTTCATCTATCGCCCTTATCACATGCTGGGCGGTGCCGGCTGTAACCATGTTTTCGATTTTTACCGTGAATACCCGGGGATTTTTGGGGTCAGCTTTGATGGCCTGGGGAATACAGAGCAGAAAAAGCAGGATAAGTATTAAAAATTTCTTCCTATATCTTATTGATTTCACCTCCTTGGGCAAGAATGAGAAGAAAGAAGTTTTATAAATAGGTTTTCCAAAATCATGCCATATTTATGCCTGTTTGGCAAGGGAAGATGTGAGCACAGGGGAATGGTTTTTTTGCGCTGTTTTCCGTTAAAACAGGAGCAAAAGCTATCGCGCAGCGATTTCTTTCTTCCCGGCTTTTTAAGAAATCTAAAAAATCGTAGCCCTGTATCCCCTGTTTAATCTATTTCGATTCGTAACAGTTTTTAAAAAAAGAACCGTCCCCAAATGAAAATTATCTTCGCGATTTCATATATCTGTCTATTCCTTCGGCGATGGCCTCAGCTGCCTGTCTCTTGAAGTAGTCGGATTTAAGGAGCATTTCTTCTTCCGGATTGCTGAGGAAAGCTACTTCACAAAGTATAGACGGCATGTTCGTATTGCGCAGGACGGAGAAGTTGGCCTGCTTTACTCCCCGGTCAGGACGGTTTAGCCTTCTCACCAGCTCTCTTTGCACATAGGTGGCCAGGTCTTCCCGTTCATCTTTCTGTATGAAAAGATGAGGCCGGTCAGCCGGGGCATAGAAATAGGTTTCTATCCCTTTCGCCTCGCGGTTGGTGCTGGAGTTGTTGTGAATGCTTACAAATACGGCTGCATTAAGCTGATTGGCCATAGCCGCCCTTTCTTCCAGGCTTACAAAAGTGTCATCCGTCCTGGTGAACTCGACCTGATAGCCTTTGGCCTTAAGTATCCGCCCTGCTTCCAGGGCTATTTCCAGATTAGGTATTTTCTCCATATAGCCGCTCGGGCTTATGGCACCGGTTTCTTTTCCTCCATGTCCTGGATCGATGACAATAAGGTTCTGGTTGCGAACCGGTACCGCATCTTTTCCTACTATCATTACGCTCAGGATATTGCCATCGCCGCTCTTTCCGGTGCTGGAGCCGCCTATGCCTCTGGTCTGAATTACTGCCGTTACTCCGTCATTTTCCTGGGTAAAAGTTACCCTGTCGATGACTTTGCCGCCGAAGCGGTATTCGCGGGAAGCCCTGCCCAGGGTTACATGTTTCAGTTTTATTTCTATCCTGTCCCCGCTTATTACCCGGGTATATTCAGCTTCGGTAAGGGTAGTTATAAGTACCCTCTCTCCGGTGGTCCCGAAATCTTTTTTCTCTACGGCCATGATGAAGTTGGGAATAGTTATTACCCTGGTCCTGCCGTTGTTTTCGGTATAGGTTTGATACTCTATTCCGTAAGGTATTTCTGCCCTTATCACCGCCTTGCCCTCTTCATTTACCCCTTTTACCTCGAAAAGCTCAGAACCTACCGGCTCTTTTATGTAGTTTAAGCCTTTGAGTTCCATACCCGGGAAGGTATAGGTAAGGGTGCGGCCACTCTGGATGATTTCAGGCTCTACCGCTTTTCCGGCCTCTATCCTGACGGTTATCCCCTTGTCATCGCGCAGGCGTGAAAGGCGCACTTCATTTACTTTTGCTATTTCCGGCTCTTCCTGCGGTTTATTTTCCTGCTCCGGCTGTTTTATGGCATCGGTATTCTCCGGACTGGCTTCTTTTTCCAGGCTGCTGTTGCTGTTTCCTGGTTCAGATACAGGTTTCTCCGGGACAGATTCAGTTTTTTCCCATACCGGTTCCACTACCCAGGAAGCTACCCATAAGGTTTTCCCTCCCCGGCTTACCTGGTACCAGCCTTCTTTCGCCGCCAGAACCGGAAGGGTCTCTCCAGCAGCTGCCTGTTCGGCCACGCTGAAACTGGTGCCGGCTCCCGTGCGCAGGTTGGTAAGGGATGATGTCTTTACATAGGGCGGAAAGGCAGCAGGGTTAGAGGCTGGCGGCGGAGAGGTTATCCTCACCGTACGGGTGCTCCCTTCCCATTCTACCTGGCCGCCGAAGGCTTCGCCTACGAAACGAAGGGGGGCCAGGGTGCGTCCATTTACGATTTTCGCCGGCACATCAATAGGGACGGTTTTTCCATTTACGGTAGGGGAAGTAGACCCAATTGTCATGACTACCGTAGTTTCCCCCCGGGTGGAGATAACGGTGCGGGTATCGCTCCTCCATTCCACCCTGGCTCCCATAGCTTCAAAAATGGCCCGCAGGGGGACTAAAGTGCGACCACTGTCTATCATCGGCGGCACATCAAAGGAGAGGAGTTTTCCGTCCAGATATACCTCAATCTCGCCTGGCTTTCCTGCCGGTGCAGGCACGCTGGCATTCCCGGCCGGACTGGAAGATGCGGTTATTTTTTTGGCCAGGAAGGAAGCGACATAAGCAATATTTCCGGTTTTAGTCCTTATCCTGTACCAGCCGTCAAGCTCTTCTAATACCGGGAAAACTTCTCCCTTTAAAGCCTGTCCGACTATGGCATGGGAAGTTCCCGGCCCGCTGCGCAGATTGGCACTTCCGGCTGTAATCCTGATACTGAAGGAAGCTGGCTCGGATAGGGGACTTAGAAGATCGCTTCTTATCCAGCCATTTATATTTTTAAAGCTTACTTCCGTCCAGCCGTTTATCGTCTGGCCCGTTTCCACCTCGGTATCCTGGTAGATATTGCCTATAATATCGTAGTTGGTACCGGGCCCGGAACGGATGTTTACTACACTTCCGGTCACTTTAGCCTTGCTGGCCTGGGCTGGAAGAGGCAAGGCCAGGGTTAAGGAAGTTATGAGGAATAAAAATATGGTCAACAGGAGGTATTTTCCATTCCGGCTGCGTATAAGGCTCAATTTCAAGTTCCATCTCCCCTTTTATTAGCTTTCGTTTCTGCTCCTTTTTAACTTTTTCGACATTTAATGGTATATTCCTTTTCCTCGGCACAAAATCCCTTTTATTTTTATATAAGCTCAAGGCAGGGTTTGGCTTGCACCAGGCGGAAAAAATATTTTGGCCTATCTTAAGGCTTGTTTTTTCAATACCTGGTCGATATTATCCCGGGTAAGCTTTACCCCGAAATCATCCGGCAGGCCTCTTTTCTCTCTGCCCAGCAGACGCTCGGCGATCCAGGCTCCGACATGAGGATAAAAATGGCTGGCATCATAGTAGTTGGCCAGACTGGTAGTTACGGAATTGGGATAGGAAAAGTGGTAAACCTCCCCGAATACCTCGACATTTTCCCGCAGCCACTGCTGATAATAAGGAGTAAGGTTTTGTTCTTCGATAAGCTCAAGCAGGGGCAGGGATTCCGGGGTGGTAAAAACGATAAACCGGGTATGCGGGTTGGCTCTTTTCAGCTGGCGAAAAGTTTCGGCATAGGAAACATAAGTATAGTCCCGGTACAGCCTATCCCGGTAAACGGCAACCGCATTTTCGATTTTAGCCTTTCTTTCCTCCTCGCTGAGCCTGCGCAAGTGTTTTACCAGGCGGCGGTCATAGAAATAATCCACCGGATAAGAACGGGCGGCGGCCAGATAATTTTTCCGGGACAGTTTATAGGTGTCATAGGAAAAAAGCATCTTGTAGCGGTAGCCAAAGCTTTCCGCCTGTTTTATATAAAATGCCGGTTCTTTTATCGGCGAAGGCAGCTCTTTGTTCTGATTGGTAGTCCAGAAATCAAGGCCGATTATTATATAGTCAAATTCCTTGCCCCTTTTCTTTTTAGCATATTCTATATAGTCATAATACTCTTCCGGCAGCATATTGTTTACCCCATAGTTGTAAACTTTTAAGCCGGAAAAATCATAGGGATTGATGTAGGTAACCCGGCTGCTTCCTAAAAGCAGGGCATCATAGGCAAAAGGATGGAATTTTACATAATTCGTCTTCTGGGCTCTTTCGTCAAAAGGCATCTGCACCTGGTTATAACGGTGGCTGGGGCCAAAACACCAGTGGGGATCTATATACCAGTTGAAACCGGCTACAGCCAGGAGAGAAAGCATGACAAGGGCAAGGGTACTGAAAAACCAGGATTTATAACTCATGATAAGCCTCCTTATCTTCAGGGTTGGGCGGCCAAAACCCACTCGGTAAGCTCTGGCCTTTAAGGGTTATTTCGAATCGAAATAGTTTTTAAAAAAAGAACCGTCCCCAATTTAAAAATTGAAGTAGAGAAACTGGGTTACATTGGTCAGGTGGAGTATGCTGACAAAGGCTAAAAAGCCTGCCAGCAAGGCATAAGCCAGTTTCGGCTGCAAGCGGTCTTTCATTTCTACCGAATTGGGCAGGAGCAATACGGCAAGAAGAGCCAGGGTTATATATATAGAAGCTTCCAGGGTATTCTGCAGGGTAAAGCTCCCGTAGGGATAGGAAAGCTTATCCAGCAGGGGAAGTTTTCCTTCCAGATTGGCGGGGAGAAGAACCCCATTTAAACCTGCCATGCCTTTTAAAACCTTGAGGGCATCATCAAAAGTTTGTGCCCGGAAAAATACCCAGCCGGCATTGACGAAATTGAAGGTGATAAGCCAGGCCAGGAAAGAAGGCATTTTTATCCCGGTTTTCCGCCACAGGCGGTGGATGATAAGAGCTGCTCCGTGCAAAAAGCCCCAGAAGACAAAGTTCCAACCGGCTCCGTGCCAGAGGCCGCCGATCAGGAAAGTTATCATCAGGTTGCGGTAGGTGATAACCTCCCCCCGGCGGTTGCCGCCTAGAGGAATGTAGATATAGTCCCTCAAGAAACGGCTCAGGGTCATATGCCACCGGCGCCAGAATTCCTGAATGTCAAGGGATTTATAGGGGGAATTGAAGTTTACCGGCAGCTTTATATTGAAGAAAAGAGCCGCTCCGATGGCCATATCGGTATAGCCGCTGAAATCAAAATACAGCTGGAAGGTATATGCCAGGGAAGTAATCCAGGCTTCGAAAAAAGTAAGATGGGAAATGCCGTCAAATCCCCAGTTGGCCCAGTAGGCAAAGGTATCGGCCACCATCACTTTTTTAAAAAGGCCGATGCAGAAGATAAAAAGGCCTTTAGCCATGTTTTCATAATTTATATAGCGGCTGCGCTCATTTCTGAACTGGGGCATCATCTCTTTATGATGCACGATAGGCCCGGCAATGAGCTGGGGGAAAAAGGTAATAAAAAGGGCATAGTTCAAAAGGTCGTACTCTCTGGCCTCTCCCCGGTAGGCATCCACAATATAGGCGATCTGCTGGAAGGTAAAAAAGCTTATGGCCAGGGGAAGAGCAATATGCAGAAGGGGAAGATTGCTCCTAAGGAGATAGTTGATATTGCTCAGGAAAAAATCAGCATATTTATAATAGCCCAGAAGGCCGATATTGAATAAGAGGCCGGCGATGAGAAAAAGCCGGGCTTTCTCCTTGTCTTTTCCGGTAAACTCCCCTATTTTTCTGCCCAGAATAAAGTTTACCCCCAGGGAAACCAGGATCAGGGGAAGATACCTTATATTCCAGTAGCTGTAGAAAAAAAGCGAGGCTAGTACCAGCCACAGCTTGGCCCCTTTTTCATACCTGAAAGCAAGCAAAAAATATCCGGCAAAGGCTGCCGGCAAAAAGGCGAATATATAGACATAGGAATTGAAAAGCACTTTTTCCTTCTTCCTCCTTGTCTTCCTGCGGAAGGGATAAGGTTAACATCGCTAAATAAATACTTCGATTCGGAATAGTTTTTAAAAAAAGAACCGTCCCTAATTACAAATAGCCATCACTGCCGGTAAAGGAAGGGGTATAGCTTCCTTGCTCGATCGCACCGGGCGTGCTGTGGCCCGGGCTGGGAAGCCTGGAGCGCTCAGATGAGATTTTTTCTTCCTCTACCCGTTTGGCCACCTTGCCTCCGGAAGTATAAAATCCGGCCGGAGGCTCGCTTACTACGGCCATAGTTTCCCCGGCAAAAAGTTTATCCAGTATGCCGCTTATCTGTCTTTTGTCCGCAATCCAATAGCTGGCTACCATCACCCCATGGCTGTTGTATTCATCATAAAAGTAGCCCGGCAGGGTCTGGGTGATGATGGAGTCAGCGCTAAAACGGGGAGCCCAGCTTGCCAGCTTAAGCATATCCCTGACCCCCATATCAGTTTCCACATATTTGTTAACCTGTTTTACAAGGGTCGGCAGTTTGGCCAGGGTTTTCGGTTTTAATACTTCATCAGCCAGGGCTTTGATGAATTGCTGCTGCATCTGGGTGCGGGCAATATCGCCCTGGATATAGCCCCGGTAGCGCACAAAAGCTAATGCCTGCCGGCCATTTAGCCTCTGCACTCCTGGATATAGATCTATATCTTCGCTCGGCTTGTACATGCGCTGGGGAACTTCAATGGTAACCCCGCCTAGGGTGTCGATGATTTCTTTAAAACCGTTGAAGTCAACGGCCACATAATAGTCAATATCTATATCCAAAAGCTTTTCCACCGTTCTTACCGCATAGGAAGGCCCGCCTACCATGTTGGCAGAACATATCTTGTCGACCGGGCTTCCCTTGATCTCTACCCGGGTATCACGCGGTATGGAAAGGACCACCGCCTTTGACAAAGCCGGGTCGATGGAAACCAGCATCACGGTGTCGGAACGGGCATTCGTCTCTCCCGGCCTTTTGTCTATACCCAGGACCAGGATGTTTACGCGCTCGCCTTTTTCATAATTATTATCTGCATCTGTATTTTCTTCTATCCCTGCTAAAGGGAGCCATCTGGTTATAAAGGCTCCCAGGCTGAAAAAACTGCCGAAAACCAGGCCGGCAGCCAGCATTAAAATTAAATATCCTTTTATCTTGGCCATATCTCCTCTTCCCCTATCCGTTAAAGCGATTGACTTCTTCCTGCCTCCAGGAGGCTTCCACCCTTACTTCTCCTCTAAATAAGCCTATGCGCTCAGCAGCTATTATTACCAGAACCAGAAAAGCTCCTAGCACCCACAGGGCCTTGGGACTGCTGGTAAGGCTTAACACTACGGCTACCCCGGCAAAGACAGCGCTTATGCCATATATAACCAGGACGCAGCCGCGGTGGCTCAAGCCTAAAGCCAGGAGCCGGTGATGCAGATGATCCCGGTCAGGCTTAAATATGGGAACCCCCCGGTTTACCCGGCGCACGATGGCAAAAAAGGTATCAAATATGGGTATGCCCAGTACCACAATGGGCAGGAACAGGGAAATAGCCGTAGCCCCTTTGGCTGTTCCGCTTACTGCCAGGCAGGCCAGGACAAAACCTAAAAAATTAGAACCGCCATCGCCCATAAAGGTCCTCGCCGGATGAAAGTTATAGGGCAAAAAGCCCAGTATGGCCCCTACCAGCAGAAAAGAAGCATAAAATACCGGCATGTTCCCCTTCAAGAGAGCGATCGCCCCCAGGGTACCTGCCGCGATAAGGGATACCCCTCCGGCCAGTCCGTCCAGGCCGTCGATAAGGTTTATGGCATTGGTTACCCCGATTATCCATAAAAGGGTTACCGGGATGCTGAGTATCCCTAGGTTTAACATCCCGTCAAAAGGGTTGGTGACAAAGTTTACGGTTATTCCGCAGTAAACAGCAACGGCAGCCGCTGCCATCTGCCCGATGAGCTTTATCCAGGCTTTTAGTTTGAACAGGTCATCCAGCAGACCTACGATGAAAATTATGATGCCTCCATATATTATCCCCCGAAAAGGAAAAGCCAGATCAGGCATAAACAGCATTCCCAGCATGAAGGCAACAAAAATGCCTAAACCTCCCAGCCGGGGCATGGTGCGCTCATGCACCTTGCGGGGGTTTGGGTTGTCAATTGCCCCCAGGGCAAAAGCCAGTTTGATGCTTAAAGGCACAGCGACAAAAGAGATTATAAAAGCCAGGATGATAACCAGTATATATATATCATAATACATGCTGCCGACATCTCCCCAACGCATAAAATACTAGTGTAATTCTAGCACTAAGCATAAGGCTTGTCTATATGGGGGAGAAAACCAGACATGGCAAAAATTCTACTCTTTTTCCCGCAGTTTTAAGACAAGGGGCAGCAAAAGCCCGGCCCCTGCCAGCATCCCTTTTAACAGAGTTATTTTTAAGGGATAATCATTCACGGCCAGGTCAAAACTGAAATAGAAAAACACGATTATGCCCAGGTAAAAAAAGATTCCTGCACGCGGTTTCTGGCTTCTCATAAAGCTCCCCTTTTAAAATTCTGTTCACTAACTAATATACCAGATGTTATAAAGCTGCTGCTAAATAAAAAAACAGAACAGGAAGCATTTCCTGTCCTGCCTTTTCCTCTCGCTAATCCTGCCGCGGCCGCAGGGTAGGAAAGAGGATAACATCCCTTATGGAAGGGGACCCGGTCATCAGCATGACCAGCCGGTCGATACCTATGCCTAATCCCCCGGTAGGCGGCATTCCGTATTCCAGGGCATTGATATAGTCTTCATCCATCATGTGGGCTTCATCATCGCCATGTGCCCGTTTTTCCATCTGTTTCAGGAAACGCTCCTTCTGGTCAATAGGGTCATTGAGCTCAGAGAAGGCATTGGCTATCTCACGGGCCATGATAAATACTTCAAAGCGATCGGTAAACTCCGGATTTTCCCGGTTTCTCTTGGCCAGAGGCGATATTTCCACCGGATGCCCGTAAATAAAGGTGGGCTGGATAAGCTTATCTTCGACAAAAGCTTCGAACACTTCATTTATAATCTCGCCCCGGGTAGCACCAGGCTCTACTTTGATATTAAGACTGGCTGCGACTTTCCGCGCTTCTTCATCGGTTTTTATCGTGCTGAAGTCGACCCCGGCATATTTCTGGATTGCCTCCAGCATAGTCATCCGGTTCCAGGGAGGGGTAAAATCTATCTTATGCCCCTCGAATTCGGCAATCATGGTGCCGTTTACCTTGTACATAACGGTAGATATCAGGTCTTCGGTCAGGTTCATCATATCGGTATAGTCGGCATAGGCCTGATAGAGTTCGAGCATGGTGAATTCGGGGTTATGTTTGGTAGAAATCCCTTCATTCCTGAAGTTGCGGTTTATTTCATATACCTTTTCCAGGCCGCCTACGATAAGCCGCTTCAAGTAAAGCTCCGGCGCTATGCGCAGATAAAGCTGCATATCAAGCGCATTGTGGTAGGTTATAAAAGGCCGGGCGGCAGCTCCTCCGGCAATCGGATGCATCATGGGGGTCTCTACTTCCAGAAATCCTCTCTCATCCAGGTAGCGGCGTATCTCTTTTATGATCCTGCTCCGCTTTATAAATACTTCTTTTACTTCCGGATTTACAATCAAATCAACATAGCGCTGGCGGTATCTTAATTCCACATCTTTAAGCCCGTGCCACTTTTCCGGCAGGGGGTTTAAAGATTTGGAAAGATAAACAAATTCCCGCACATGGACGCTTATTTCCCCTTTTTTGGTGGTAAAAACTTCTCCTCTTACCCCGATGATGTCACCGATGTCCATTTTCTTGAACAGCTCGTATTTGTCTTCCCCTACATCATCCTGGCGGAAGTAGAGCTGGATAACCCCGCTCATGTCCTGCAGGTTGGCAAAGCCAGCCTTGCCATGCAGCCTTTTGGACATGATGCGTCCGGCTATTCTTACCTCGCGACCTTCATAATCGCTGTAATTGTTCTTGATAAGTGCCGCTTCGGCATCCCGCTCAAAGCGGGAGCCGAAAGGGTCAATACCCATCCTTCTTAATTCATGCAGCTTTTCCAGGCGCACCCTTTTCAGTTCATTCAGGTCTTCCGCCTGTATCTCGCCCTGGTTTAATTCATGTTTTTCCACACCCAACACATCCTTAACCTGAAATTTTCGTATAAGTCCCTATTATCTTTCAACATTAAGTATCTCATATTTTATGATGCCAGCGGGAGCCTCTACTTCTACAATGTCTCCTTTCTTTTTGCCGATAATAGCTTTTCCTACTGGAGACTCATCGGAAATCTTGCCATCCCTTATCTTGGATTCCACGGAAGAAACAATGGTAACCGTAAACTCTCTTCCCCGCTCCAGCTCTTTCAAAGTTACCCGCGAACCCAGGCTTACCACATCAACTGCTATATCGCTATCTTCCATCAGCCGTGCATTCTTGAGGGTTTTCTCCAGGCTGGCAATCCTGCCTTCGATAAAAGCCTGTTCATTTTTAGCATCTTCATATTCGGAATTCTCGGATATATCTCCGAAGGCAATCGCCTGTTTTATCCTTTCAGCCACTTCTTCTCTCTTTACCGATTTGAGGTATTCCAGCTCATCTTCTAATTTTTTCAAGCCTTCTTTGGTAAGTAAAACTTCTTTTCCCTCTGCCATCCAATCGCTCCCATCGTTTAATAATTTATAAAAGCGAGTCTTTCAAGCTCGCTTTTTTCCCCGCTAACATTTTTTGCTTTAATGTATTATATAGACCTCACCATTACCTGTCAAGAAACATATCCCACAAATCAGTTTCATCACCTAAAGCCTTAAGGAGGGTAAAAAGTTTTCCGGCATTATAATTTTCGCTTTCCCCTTCCCTTATTCCTGCTTCCTTAAGAAGGCAGGCTTCCAGAACAGGGGCCATATTGTGCATCTGGGCATCCCATCCCTCCTTGTGCATAAACTCTTTCCACTCCGGCTGCAGGTTAAGGCTGTAGTTGTGGTAAACTAGCTTATAAACACCAGGTAAAGCCGGCTTAAAAGAGCAGGGGTCACAGTCAAAAAAGAGCAGGAGATCTCCTGCCTGCCAGCCTTCGGGGTTTATATAGCTGGCAGATAAGGTATACCCTTTTTCATAGAAAAATTTGTAAACCATTACCTCATCTTCCTGCGGGCACAGGCTCTGCAGGGAAAGAGGCAGATTATATTTTAAAAACTCTTCCACCAGATCGGCAAAATCATCTGTCCTCCCCACTATGACCAGGCGGTTTACCGCTTTGGTAGATAAATATCTCTCCGTCATGGCCAGGGCCAGAGCCTTTATAAAATTATCCCCAAAGGTGAGCATAAAATGTTTGGATAATGCCAGCAAATCATCCTTAAATCTCCTGTCCGCTGCCAGGATGTTCAGGCCGTAGCTTCTGATCAAATCCTGGGCTTTAGTCATAGTTTCCTGTTTTTTTAAGGGAGACAGGATTTTAAAATTTTGCCTTCCCAGGTGCAGTTTCAGGCTGCATCCTTTTTTATCAACATAGGGGAGATATAAAAGCTTTTCGATGCGGGGAGAAAAAAAAAGGGGAGTAAGCCTTTCTAAAACCAGACGGTTTCCGGCTAATCCCTTCCTTTCTTTGTCCCCTAAACTGAAAAAGGCAAAATCAAGTTTAAGCATCCCATCTCTCCAGATCTACGATCCCCGGCTTTAAATCCAGTTCTTTGAGCATAGCATGGTAATCTTCCGGTGCAATCTGGTCCAGAGGCTTTTTCATCAAGGTTATCATCAAGGCTTCGATGACATTGGTGCCGAAAGACCTGCCTCCCATATCCGGCGTGGTGGTGATAACCTTGCTTATACCTCTTTCTTTTAAAAGCTTCATGTCCTCCCGGGTCGTAGTATTAGTTATTATTACCTGCCCGTTCAGCTTTTCCGGCAGATAGCGGCGAATGTAATGGAAATCGCCGGCAATCACATCTGCTCTATAATAATATTTAGAATACTTCGGAATTATGTCATTCTGTTTGTTCCCGGTAGGATAAATCTTGTCAAAAGGCAATTTAACAATAATGGGAGCTGCAATACTGCCGACCAGGCGCAAGGTTTTAAGCGAATGCATAGGGATAGGGATACCTACCGTATATATGAAATCGCCCAGGGTAAGTTTGGCCCCTACCTGTTCAAAGGCTTCGGCCATGCCAAAACGGTCAACCGCACAGACCATAAGCACCTTTTTCCCTTTTAAATCAACAATCCCCTTCTCCTGAATCTCCAGGATGCACCTGCGCTCCAGGGTATTTTTAAGGCCGCTCCCATCCACCATGGGGGTTTTTTTAGCTGCGGCCACCAGCCGTTTGGCATCCCTTATGGTGTACCTTTTGCCGGCAATATAGACATAGAGGTCAATCCCTCCCATGCCAAAGGCATCCACCTTGCCGTCATTTTCTTCAATCAATTTTATCGCCCGGGCAAAATCCCCGTCTGTCCCTATCCTCTCAATATGAAATTTTTCTCCCATAAACTCGGTTTCAAAAGCATGATCCCTTTTGGAAGAACCTAAACTGACACTTAAAATATGCTTCATCTTCTTTGCCTCCTGCTGTTATCCTTGTTTTCATCCACTGTGCTTAACGTTTGAGACTTTTTAGCATACGCAAGATTTTTTCTATCTCCTGGGGATTTACCCATTTATCCTCTTTAATCGGTGAGGTGCCAATTTCTATCGATATTACCTGCTGTCCGGTAAGGATCCCCTCAATCAGCTTTATCCTTTCATCTGATCCTATACAGATCACTACATCAAAATTCCGAAAGCGGGCTATCAAATCCATGAGCTCATTTAACAGCTCCCGCCCGCTCCGTTTCTGGATGAAATCCTGCCTTTCCTGTTCGGTCATCAGAAATATATAGTCAACACCTTCTCTTTTGAGCAGGGCTTCGATTTCCTCCTTGTTTTTTATGGGGAAGCCTATACAGGCTATCGACTGCCCTTTGCGCAGCTCACCTAGGCCCTCGATGCGGGAGAGGAAAGTGCGGTCAATGCCTATTTTTTCCGCCACTTCCTGCTGGGACATGCCGCGTGAGCGCATAAACAAAGCTTTGCGGATAGTCTTTTCAATCTTCTGCCAGCTTACTATCTTGTCCTGAATCCGGTAAAACTCCACCCCTTCACCTCGCCTCCTGCTTCATACGATTCGTAATAGATTTTCACTTGTTTCACTTGGGGACGGTTCTAATGTTTCACTTGGGGACGGTTCTAATTTTAAAAAGTAATTCGATTCGTAATAGTTTTGCAAAAAAGAACCGTCCCCAAATTAAAAAGTGTTACGAATCGGAGCGGTTTTTAAAAAAAGAACCGTCCCTAAATGAAAAAGATGTGCACGAAATTGTGCGCAAGGTTTTTTGTGGTTATTTTATCATTCCGGATGGCAGTTGGCAAGTAAAGTAAAAAAAGGGCTTTTAGTGCCCTTTTTGCTTCAGCTCATCCAGAAGTTTTAGCAATTCTTCCCGGCTTGCTGCCTGGTTTATCCTTTCTCTTATTTTGGCAGCCCCTGGCATCCCTTTTACATACCAGGCCAGATGCTTGCGCATTTCTCTTACAGCTACGGTTTCTCCCTTAAACTGGCAGGCCAGCTCGAGATGCTTTCTGGCCACTATCATTTTTTCTTCCCAGGTGGGAGGAGGGAGTTTTCTCCCCTCTTCAATTAAGGCTACCACTTCCCGGAATATGAAAGGGTTGCCCAGAGCCCCGCGGGCAATCATGACCGCATCACATCCGGTAATCTCCAGCATGCGCAGGGCATCTTCCGCCTGCCATATGTCCCCATTGCCGATAACGGGAATGGACACGGCCTTTTTAAGGGTTTTTATGCTTTCCCAGTCAGCCTGGCCGGAATAAAACTGCATACGGGTACGGGCATGCAGGGTTACCGCCCTGACTCCTTCTTCCTCGGCAATGGCTGCCAGTTCCAGATAGTTTATGTTATTATCATCCCAGCCTTTGCGCATCTTTACCGTTACCGGCACTTTTACCGCTTCCACTACTGCTCTTATTATGCGGCGGGCACGGGGAAGATCCAGCATCAGGGCCGCCCCTTCCCCGTTTTTTACAATCTTGGGAGCCGGACAGCCCATGTTTATGTCGATGATGTCAGCTCCCATGGCTTCTACTTTTTGGGCTGCCTTAACCATCGGCTCGACTTCTGAGCCGAAAATCTGCACGGCAATCGGCTTTTCTTCCCCGCTTATGTCTGCCAGCTTAAGGGTCTTCTCCTGTTCATACAAAAGCCCCATGTCGCTTATCATTTCGGTGAAGACGAGTCCGCAGCCGAAAGATTTTATTATGATGCGAAAGGCCTTGTCGGTAACCCCGGCCAGGGGAGCTGCAACCACCCGGTTTTTTATCTCTACCTTGCCAATCTTAAACATGATGCCCCCTGTTGAGTTCGTAAATCAGCCTTAATCCTTCCAGAGTAAGGAATTCATCAACTACATCTATCACCTCGGTTTCGCCGGCAATAACCCCGGCCAGCCCTCCGGTAGCTACAACTTTAGGATTCCCTTCCATCTCGGCTTTCATCCGCCTTACAATCCCTTCTACCTGGCCTACAAAGCCGTAGATGATGCCGGCCTGCATACTGGCTACCGTGTTGCGGGCTATGACGTTTTTCGGTTTAACCAGCTCTACCCGGGGAAGTTTGGCCGCCCTGGCCACCAGGGCTTCCATGGATATCCTGATTCCCGGAGCAATAGCCCCGCCTAAATATTCTGCCTTTTCGCTTACCGCACAGAAGGTGGTAGCCGTTCCAAAATCGATTATGATTAAAGGTCCGCCATACTTGTGAAAAGCAGCTACGGCATTTACTACCCGGTCAGCTCCTACCTCCCGCGGATTTTCATATTTTATGGCCAGCCCCGTTTTTATCCCCGGCTCTACTACCAGAGGCTTTACGGAAAAATATTTCCGGCACATGGTTTCCATTTCCAGCATCAGGGTAGGAACTACGGAAGAAATAACTACGGCACTTACTCCGCTCATCTTCAGATGGCTGTGCTCGAAAAGCGCCATGATAAGCATACCGTATTCATCAGCAGTACGCAAGGTGTCTGTCCGCAGCCGCCAGTGGGTAATGAGCTTTTCTCCTGCATATACTCCTATTACCATATTAGTATTGCCAATGTCAAAAACTAAAATCACCGCATCCGCCCCCTCGTGTAGTCTGATGGCTAAAATTCGCTCCTTGCCTTTTTAATCGCGCCAGCATTTTATCCCGCCAGCCGTCTCGGCAGCATAAACAGCCCTCAATACCGCCCTGGCCAGCACCTCCTGGGCCAGGTAGCCTGCTATATTTAAATCCGCCTCCATTTCGCCGGTAGCCAGAGCAAATACCGTATCGCCATCACAATAGGTGTGCACAGGATTAATAACCCGAACCAGTCCGTTATGGCTCATGCCGGCCAGCTTGGTAAGCTGGCTCTTGTTAAAACGGCCGTTGCAGGCTACGACCGCCAGGGTGGTGTTGGTATAAAAAGCTTCTTCCCCCAGGGCAACAAGTCCGCTCATATCCTGAAAAGCCCTGCGGGTTCCGATTATCCGCCCCTGGTCATCCCTTACCCCGGCTACTATTTTGCCCTTTTGGGGATCCCAAACATCGCCAAAGGCATTTACCGCGACAATAGCCCCTACAGTAAAGCCGTTGCTCAAGGTCAGGGAAAAGGTCCCCAAACCTCCTTTGGTAGCATGGTTATACCCGCGCAGCTTGCCGACTGTCGCTCCCGCTCCCGCTCCATAGTTGCCCTCTTTTACCTCTTTTCCCGCCTGCATGCAGGCCCGATATCCCATTTCCCGGTTCGGCCTTACTTTAGGGTTGCCTATTCCCAGATCATAGAGCACCGCTGCCGGAACAATCGGCACTACCCCGGCGGTAGTCTTATGGCCGATCCCTTTTTCTTCCAGATAGTCCATAACCCCGCAGGCCGCATCCAGGCCAAAGGCACTGCCTCCCGCCAGGACTACCGCATGTACCTTTTCCACCATGTTAAGAGGTGATAAGGCATCAGTCTCCCTGGTTCCCGGCCCTCCCCCCCGTACATCTACTCCACATACGGCTCCTTCCGGTCCGGTCAGGATAACAGTACAGCCGGTTAAAGCCTCCAGGTCTTCCGCCGAACCGACAGTTATCCCTTTTACATCAGTGATAGACGGCATCCTCTTCCCTCCCCGGAATAAAGTTTTAAAGGGGGATTTTATTGTCCCCCTTTATCTCAAGCTTCTGTATTATTAAATTCTCTCTTTAAATCTAATCTCCTGCTCAGCTCTAGAGCCAGGAGGGAAGCAACGACTATTTTCAAGAGGTCAAAGGTTATAAAAGGAAAAAACCCTATTTTGAGGATCTGCATCACATCCATAGCCTTGCCCAGATAAAAATTGAGTATCAGATACATATAAGGAAGGCCGATAAGATAAAGGATGATTACTGCTATAAAGCCGGCTCCCAGGAAATAGGGAAGGCTCATCTTTCTTATAAGCCGGGACTGGACATAGGCAGCTATCGGAAAAGCGAGAAGAAACCCAAAGCTGGGCATAAGCACATATCCCGGCCCTCCATACGGGGGAGAGGAAAAAACGGGAATGCCCATAAGCCCAAGGCAAAGATAAGCCAGCATGCTCAAAAAAGCTCCCCGCGGAGGCAAAAGGCAGGCAGCAAGGAGCATAATCAAGGGCTGCAGGCTGAAAGGAATCACCACTACCGGCTGCAAGGCCCTTACGATGATGGTAACCACACACATTAGAGCTGTAAACAGTGAAGCTAAAACCAGCTCCCTGGTCGATAAGCTCATCGTTCTCTCCTCCTTCTTTTTGTTAACCAATTGCTTTATATAGGTTAACAAAAATAGGCCTGGCTGTCAAGCAACAATCGTCAGCACCTGAGGAGAGCATAAGGGGATAAATGCCTGTAAGTACAAAAAACCTCCCGTATTACAGGAGGTTGAAGCTTATGTCCAGGCTGGGAGCAGAGTGGGTTAAAGCACCGCAGGATATGAAATCAACACCGGTGCGAGCGATTTCTTCTATGTTGTGTTCATCTACGCCTCCGGAGGCTTCTAACAGGGCTTTGCCTTTAGCCATGGCTACCGCTTCCTGCAGCATATCAACCGGCATGTTGTCCAAAAGGATAATGTCGGCTCCTGCCTCTAAAGCCTCTTTTAGCTGTTCCAGGTTTTCCACTTCTACTTCGATCTTGATGGTGTGAGGTATTTTCCCCCTTATCTTTTCTACTGCCAGGCGGATGCCGCCTGCCGCTTTGATATGGTTGTCTTTTATCATCACCCCGTCATAAAGGCCGAAGCGGTGATTGCGTCCCCCACCTGCGGCCACCGCATATTTTTCCAGATATCTTAAGCCCGGCGTCGTTTTACGCGTATCTACCAGCACTGCCGGATAAGGCTTGATTTTTTCGGCCAGGCGGCAGGTTTTGGTGGCTATCCCGGACATCCTCTGCAAAAAATTTAAAGCCAGCCTTTCTCCCATCAAAAGGCAGCGGGTATTTCCGCGCACCCGGGCAATAACCTCCCCTTTCCTCACCTGGTCACCGTCCTGTTTTAAGGCTTCAAAGGCTATGCTTTTATCCAGATAGGCAAAAACTGCCCGGCAAACCTCGATGCCGGCCAGTATCCCTTCGGCTTTGGCGATAAATTCTCCACAGGACTGGTGTTCAGGGGGGATCAGGTTTTCGGTGGTTATATCCCCATGGCCTATATCTTCCTGTAAAGCTCGCCTTATCAGGTCTTCCAGCCACAAGTTTTCCAATACAATTCCTCCCACTTTCAGCAGTTTATAAAGCTGGTATGTTTTAGCCACTTTACATTGTCCCGCTCGGGATAATCGCTGCGGTAATGTCCTCCCCGGCTTTCTTTGCGCCACAGGGAAGCCAGTATCACTATGTGGGCAACAGTCAGCATGTTGACTACTTCATAGTATTCGATGATATTATCTCCCCGCGTTAGCCGGTTATACAGTTCATTCACCTGGCGATGGGCTTCTTTCAGGCCTTTTTCATCCCTTATTATCCCTACTTTTTCCCACATGACCTCCTGCAAGATCTTCCTCGCCTTACAGGGCTCTATCCCTTTGGGGGCCGGTTTAAAAACCTGCCCTTCCTGAAAGCTTTCGATTATTTCCTCTATATATACCTGCCGGCGGTACATAACTTCTTCCACATGGTCCACTATCCTCTGGCCAAAAACAATGCCTTCCAGAAGGGAATTGCTGGCCAGCCGGTTGGCACCATGGACTCCTGTACAGGCAGTCTCGCCACAGGCATAAAGGCCGTATATGCCGGTCTGTCCTTCGGTATCAGTTACTATGCCCCCCATAGTATAGTGGGCCGCTGGGGAAACCGGCACCATCTCCCGGGTAAGATCAATGCCCTTTTCTCTCAAGGTACGGTAGATGTTGGGGAAACGCTCTTTTACATTGGGAATTAAGCGCATATCAAGATATACATATTCCGTTCCTTCCTGCATCATTTCATTCCAGATGGCCCTGGCCACCACATCCCGGGGAGCTAAGTCTTTTAAGGGATGGTATTTTTCCATGAAAGCCTCGCCTTTCTGGTTAAAAAGGATCCCGCCTTCTCCCCTTACCGCCTCGGATATGAGGAAACGCTGATTGTCATGGCTGAATAATACGGTAGGATGAAACTGGATAAATTCCAGATCCGACAGGCTGCATCCTGCCCGGAAAGCAGCCGCCATGCCATCTCCAGTCGCCACCCGGGGATTGGTAGTATATTTGTAAAGCTGGCCGGCCCCTCCCGTAGCTATGATTACAGCCCTGGCCGCATAGATGAGGTCTTCTCCCGCCTTAATATCATGTACCAGAGCGCCATAAGCCTCTTTTTTATGGATATCAGCCAGGATATCGATGAGGAAAACATGTTCCCTCACCTCTATATCGGCATTTTCCTCGCATTTTTTCACCAGGGCCCGGCGTATAGCTTCACCGGTAGCATCAGCCGCATGCAGGATGCGGGGCTTGCTGTGGGCCCCTTCCCGGGTCAGGGAGATGCTGCCATCTTTCATGTCAAAGGTGGCCCCCATCTCTATCAGCTCTCTTACCCGCAAAGGCCCTTCCCTGACCAGCACATCTACCGCTTCAATATTGCACAAACCGGCTCCTGCCTGCAGGGTGTCTTCCAAATGCAAAAAAGGGGAATCTTCTTCATGCACCGCAGCTGCAATTCCCCCCTGGGCCAGACCGGTATTAGATTCGTCCAGGCTCGTCTTTACCAGTACCGTAACTTTCCCGTAACGGGAAGCTTTCAGAGCCGTAAAAAGACCAGCTATGCCTCCGCCGATCACCAGAAAATCCGTCTTTATAACCGGCGTGTTTTTATCTAGCCTGCCTATATATCTTGATATATCCATAACCCACCTTTTATCCTATCGCAATCATTTTCTCTAGGGCCTGATACGCCTTTTCCCTTATATCTTCCGGCACCACCACTTCATACTGCAGCTTTTCCAGGGCCAAAGCCAGCTTCTCCAGGGTTATAAGCTTCATATCGGCACAGGTGAATTCCGGACGGGCTAAATAGAATTTCTTATCCGGGCAGTGCCGGTGTAAGGTGTAGAGAAAACCTGCTTCGGTACCGATTATGAATTCCTTTTTCGGGCTTTCCTGCACATATTTTAATATGCCGGCTGTAGAACGGACGGCATCCGCCTTTTCCGTAACTTCTACAGGACACTCCGGATGTACTACCACTTCCGCCTCGGGATGAAGCTTTTTCTGCTCTTCTACCTCTTTCCAGGTCAGCACATGGTGCACCGGACAGTACCCTTCCCACAGGATAAGCTCTCTTCCCGTCTTTTGCGCCACAAAGGCTCCCAGATTACAGTCAGGAACAAACAGGATGTCCCGCCCTTCCGGTATTGATCTTACCACTTCCAGCGCATTGGAAGATGTGCAGCAGATATCGCTTTCCGCCTTTACCGCTGCTGATGAATTCACATAACATACTACCACCGGTTCTCCATATAACGCTTTTTTCTCCCTCAGCTTCTCCGGGGTTACCATATCGGCCATGGGACATCCGGCTTTAACTTCGGGAATAAGCACCGTTTTATCGGGATTTAAGATCTTGGCACTTTCCGCCATAAAATGAACCCCGCAGCATACTATGATCTCCTCTTCGGCTTCTTTCGCTCTGCGGGCCAGCTGCAGGGAATCTCCTACAAAATCGGCACAATCCTGGATTTCTGGAAGCTGGTAATAGTGAGCGAGGATAAGCGCATTGAGTTCCTTTTTCCGCGCAGCTATATAGCTTGTAAGATCACCTGACATTTAACTCCTCCTATTCATAGCTTCCCAGACAAATCTTTTCAATCTGGTTCTTTTCATTCACATATACCAGTTTAGGCTTGTAGTCGCGACATTCCCTGTCATCAACTACGGCATAGGTAAGGATGATTATTATATCCCCTTTTTGCACCAGCCGCGCTGCTGCTCCATTAAGGCATATGGTGCCTGATCCCCGTTCTCCTTCGATAACATAAGTTTCAAAACGGGCCCCATTATTATTATTTACTACCGCCACTTTTTCATTAGGCAATATATCAGCTGCCTCCATCAAAACCGGGTCTATAGTTATGCTGCCCACATAGTTGAGGTCAGCATCAGTTACTACCGCCCGATGAATTTTAGATTTCAGCATATAGCGATACATTTCTACCTACACCTCCACCAACAGGTTGTCAATAAGCCTGGTCTTGCCGATCTTCACGGCCAGAGCCAGCAAAACCTGGCCTTCGATCTTATCAAGCGCCCCTAAATCCTCAGCCCTTACGATCTCTATATAATCTATTACCGCATAAGGAACCATCTTTATAACTTTTTCCATCTCCTGTTTTACGAAATCGACATCCCTCTCCCCTTCAGCTATGAGCTTTTCCGCATGTTTAAGCGCCCGGTAAAGCACCAGGGCATCTTCCCGTTCCTGCGGGTTAAGGTAAACATTGCGCGAACTCATGGCCAGTCCGTCTTCTTCGCGCACAATAGGCACCCTTACTATCTTAACCGGGAAATTGAGCTCCCGCACCATTTTTTCAATAATAGTCACCTGCTGGGCATCTTTCTGCCCGAAAAAAGCATAGTCAGGAAGGCAGATATGGAAAAGCTTGCTCACCACCGTAGTTACTCCCCTGAAATGGCCGGGGCGGGACGCTCCGCACATTTTAGAAGTTATTTCCCCTTCCACTTCTACATAGGTGCTGTATCCCGGGGGATACATCTCTCCTACTGCCGGATGAAAGACAAAATCCACCTCTTCGTCAATTAACAGCTTTAAATCCCGCTCCAGATCCCGGGGATAGATGTCAAAATCCTCACCCTGTCCAAACTGAATAGGGTTTACAAAAATGCTGACAATAACCAGGTCACACATGGCTCTGGCTTTTTTTACCAGAGCCATGTGCCCGGCATGAAGATAGCCCATAGTAGGAACCAGTCCGATTATTTTGCCTTCTTTTTTGTAGTTTAAAACCAGGGTCTGCATTTCGCTTGCTCTCTCGATTACTCTCATACCTTTTCCCCATCTATATTAGTATAGTTTTTCTAAAACCTCATCCTGCATGTTAAAACTATGCTCTTCTCCGGGAAAAACTCCCGCTTCTACTTCTCTTTTATAAGCCGTCAGAGCTTCTTTTATTATCGGTTCCAGATTAGCATATCTTTTTACAAATTTCGGTATATGCCCTTTAAACATGCCCAGCATGTCATTTATAACCAGAACCTGTCCGTCACAATAAGGTCCAGCTCCTATGCCTATGGTAGGCACCCCTACTTCCTCGGTTATCTTCTTAGCCAGAGGAGTAGGAACACACTCCAGGACAATCGAAAATACTCCGGCTTCTTCCAAAGCTTTGGCATCAGCAATCAATTTGCGGGCTGTTTCCAGGTCTTTGCCCTGCACCTTAAACCCGCCCAGCTGGTTAACCGACTGGGGAGTAAGCCCTATATGCCCCATTACCGGAATCTGCGCATCCAGGATAGCCTTTATCGTATCTACCCTTTCCCGGCCTCCCTCCAGTTTGACCGCCTGGGCTCCCCCTTCCTGAATAAAGCGCCCGGCATTGCGCACCGCTTCTTCCCGGGAAATGTGATAGGAAAGAAAAGGCATATCCCCTACTACCAGGGCATTTTTTACCGCCCGGGTAACTGCCCGGGTATGATGGAGCATATCTTCCATGGTAACCGCCAGGGTGTTTTCATACCCCAAAACTACCATTCCCAGCGAATCGCCTACCAGGATCATATCAATACCGGCTTCATCGACTAAAGCCGCCGTAGCATAATCATAGGCGGTAAGCATAGTTATCTTTTCCCCGCTGGCTTTTCTGGCCTTTAAAGTGGCTGTCGTTACTCTTGCCATACTTATCCGCTCCTTTTCCCATGCTGTCCCGGTTTAAGGCAGCATAACCCTATCCGGTCGATACTGCGCGCATAAGTTCTTGGGTGAATAATTTCTGGAATTCCCGGAGGATCTTTTCATCGATACTCCCCTTTTCCAGGGCGATTTCCGCCGTAAACAGGCCCAGCCAGCTGTAAAGTTTCATAAGGTCAGGAGGCAAAGCCTTTTCCATACAGCTCAGATGTCTTAAAATAGTAGAAACATCTCCCCGGGCAATAGGCCCGGTAAGCGCTTTGGGTATGCCTATTTTTTCGATATTGTGTATAGTTCCATTTATAAGCGGCATCAAGGCTTTAACCGCCATGTTTTTAGGTATTCCGGTAGTTTCCAGCAGCTTTACCCCAAAATCAACCAGAGTAACCAGATAATTGGACACCACACAGGCTCCTGCGTGGTAGAGAGGCTTAGCTTCCCGGCTTATGAAAAAATATTCCCCATCCAGGGCTTCGACAATATTGACTGCTACATCATAAGCATCCTTGTCGCCCTCGATACTGAAAACCGAACCGGGTAAAATCTCGATCGCCCGGTCAGGATTGGCAAAAGACTGAATAGGATGAATAGATAAAACCCGCGCCCCAAAAGGTTTAGCCCGATCCAGGATTTCCGAAGATTGTGCCCCGCTCATGTGAATCACAATCTGTTCTTCATAGAAAGCCCGGTTATCAGCTAAACGGTCTACTACCCCTTTTATCGCCGAATCCGAGGTAGTGATAAAAAGCAGGTCCGCAAGCCTGGATACTTCCTCGGGCGAAGTTAGGGCTATGCAGGCCGTCCTCTCTACCAGCTGCCATGTAGCTTCAGGCCTGATATCATAAACGCCTGTAACCTCATAGCCCTGCTGGCTCAAGACTACACCTACAGCTGTCCCTACTACTCCCGCTCCAATAATGCCGATCGTCTTACGCATAAATTACCCCCCCTGATTTCAAGACAGGAACAGAGCCTGTCTTGCACCTCATCACCGTCTTGTTTCTTTAAAATACAAGCGGAATACCTTTTTAATGCGCGCTGGCGGGAGAATTATCCAGTTTTCTTATATTCTCTTTTCCGTTCCTTAATGCTTTAGCCAACACCTCCCCAATATGAGCCCCATCATCCGGAAAGACTAAATCCGGCCTTATCTCCGCCAGGGGCACAAGGACAAACAACCTCTCACGCATGTAGGGGTGAGGAACCTTGAGTTCCTCCAGATCCATCACTTCCTCTCCATAGAGGAGAATGTCAATATCTATGTTGCGCGGGCCCCACTTCTCCTTACGTTCCCGGCCCATGTTGATTTCTACTGCCTGCAACCTGTGCAAAAGTTCAAGTGGAGGCATATCAGTCTCTATTTCTACTACCCCGTTTAAAAACTCATCCTGGTCTTCCCTACCCCAGGGGGGAGTTATATAAAAGGAAGAAATCCCTGTAATCTCAACCCCTTTTATATCCCCTATTTCCCTGATCGCTGTTTCCAGATTAGCCTTCTTATCTCCCAGATTGCTTCCTATGCCTAATAAAACCCTTTTTTTCATATTATAAACGCTTCCTTTGATTTAGCATATAGATTTATTTTAATAAAAAATATTCTTCCTTCACATATTTTTTTCGAAAATTTTAGTCTTTTTGCCGATATATCTGGACAGCAAAATAATCGAAACGGCCCGGAACCGGAGCCTCCGGCTTATAAACCGTAACCTCTACCGCCTCCAGGGGGAAATCTCTAAGCAGCTTATCGGCTATATTCTGGGCCAAAGCCTCAATCAAATTAAAAGACTTGCCTTCTACCAGCTCTTTTACCACTTCATAAACCTGGGCATAGCTTACCGTTCGGCTTAAATCATCTTCCCGCCCGGCCGGCTCTAGATCCTTGTACATTACCAGGTCTACCTTAAAGGTCTGGGGGTTAACCTTTTCCTCGGGAAAAACCCCATGACAGGCAGTAAAGGTTAACCCTTTGGCGATTATTCTATCCATTCTCCCGCACCACCGCATCTGTCATCATGGCCACCCGCTTCGTCTCTTTTACATCATGCACGCGCAGGATGTCGGCTCCATTCATAATGCCGATAGCGGCTACCGCCAGGCTTCCTTCCAGCCGCTCACCCACTTCCAGATTAAGGGTATGACCGATGAAAGATTTGCGGGAAGCGCCTAAAAGGATCGGACGTCCCAGGCTTTTGAACTCCCAGAGCCTTTTTACGATAAGCCGGTTCTGTTCTACGGTTTTGCCAAAGCCTATGCCGGGATCTATTATCAGCTTTTCCTTTTTTAAGCCCATATCTTCCGCCTGTTTTATCGATTCTTTAAGCTCCACAATTATATCGGAAATTAAATCTTCATAAGGTTCGCCGCTTTTCATCTGCATCCGGTTGTGCATGATGATGGCTGGAGCATTGTACTCGGCTAAAACCGGAAGCAGTGTGGGATCCATTTGAAATCTCCCGATATCATTTATAATATGGGCTCCCAGATCAAGACAGGCTTTAGCCACCCTGCCCCGGAAGGTATCTACAGATATGATAAGGTCTTCCTTGACCAGCTCTTTTAAAACCGGCAATACCCGTTCCATCTCTTCTTCTTCCGAAGCGATCGTCGCATTAGGCCGGGAAGATGCCCCTCCTATATCTATAATGTCTGCCCCTTCTTCTTTCATCTCCAGAGCCCTTTCTACCGCCCTGGCCGGATCGCTATATCTTCCTCCATCGGAGAAAGAATCCGGAGTTACATTAAGTATTCCCATTATGAGGGTACGGTTTCCCAGCTCCAGGGTTTTACCCCCATGAAGTTCAATCGTAAAGCTCTTTTTATCTACTCCTTCCAGAATAGCCTCGATTTCCCCGGCCAGCTGTTTGAGGCCAAAAGGCTGCACTTTAAGCTTTTTTATGAGCAGCCGGTAGTGTTTCAGGGTCCCCATAAGCAGCACATCTGTATGCCCTACAGAAGAAAGGGCATCCCTTTTTACTGCCGCTTCGCCGCCTTTGGAAAGCATCTCCTGTTTGATGATGTTGGCCGCACGGCAGGGAATATCCTTAAGCTTTATACAGCGAAAAACTGCCTTGGGCTCCATGTAGGCATATCCTGCCTGATCCACCCCGATTTCTTCCATAAATCTTCTGGCTTCTTCACGATCTTTTATCAATACAGCACGATGTCCCTGCAAATCTATTACTCCTTTACTCTATTTTTGACCGCTTATCAATACTCAAAAGCAGTAATCGTAATCTCTTTATTCTTTACTTTCGGACAGGCCATACGGTGTTCGCATTTTATACATACCCGGGAAAGGTTGTCGGCCCGATGGATCCTTTCTCCCAGGAAACTCATGTCCCGGCTTATATTGCGGTGTTCATATACCGCCTGGCATATTATATCTACTTCATGCGGATTAAAGAAAACCCGGGGCAGTATTTCCCTGGCTATGCGGGCTCCGATAGCTGCATGTTCGGCCCCGGCTTCATATTCCTTCCACTTGGCTATATCATGCAGGAGCCCGGCCGCATATATTACCTCTTTGGCCGCCAGTCTCCCGGTAAGGTCGGCTTCTTTTACAAAATAATTAAGGTCATTATGTTCCAGAACCAGTATATAAGCTATCCTGGCCACATCAATATGGTGATGAATATCATGCCGGCAAAATTGCGGTTCTATCTCTAATTCGGCATTGCGCTGCATGTGCTTGTTGAATATGGGATCATTAAGCAATAATTCTATACGCCTCAATATATCCACCCCGTAATAAAATTTTTAACCCCTTGAAAAAGGGTATTATATTATATTAAACCACTTGGGCAAAAATCCTTCCCAGAACTATTTTTTATTTTTTTCCTTTATAAAATACGCTTCTATTTAACCAGCAGCCGGGCTAAAGCCCGGCTGCTCTTTTTAAAAAATCCATTTGTCTAAATCCCTGGTATAATCTATGATTTCTTCCTCTTTGAAAAACAGGCTTATTTCCCGCTTTGCAGCTTCGGGAGAATCTGAACCATGAATAAGGTTCTGCGAGGTAGTAATGCCGAAATCTCCCCTTATAGTTCCTATCTCCGCTTCTTTAGGGTTAGTCTTGCCCATTAGTTTACGCATCCCGGCTATTACCCCATCTCCTTCCACTACCATGGCCACTACCGGTCCGGAAGTTATAAAAGCTAACAGTTCAGGGAAAAAGGGTTTTTCTATATGTTCAGCATAGTGTTTTTTAGCCAGCTCTTCATCGATCTTAAGCATCTTGAGAGCGGCAATCTTAAATCCTTTTTTCTCAATACGGGAGATCAGCTCTCCGATTAAACCCCTCTGTACTCCGTCTGGTTTTACCATGATAAAGGTTCTCTCCATGGCTCTATTTACTCCTCCTTTTTTATTTATAGCAGATAACGCCGACCTCGTATCTTTTTTATATCTCTACAACCGGCCAGCGTTAAAATCCTTATTCTTCCCCTTTTTCTCCCTCTTTTTCTTCTTCCTTCCCTTCTTCATCTTCGCCCCGCATAATCTTTTCAAATTCTTCTGCTTCCATAGTCTCTACTTCCATCAAGCGGGCTGCCACCTTATGCAGTTTGTCTATATGCTCTTTTAAAATATTTTCTGCTTTCTTATAACAGCTTTCCATTATGGCACTGGCTTCCTTGTCAATAGCATAGGCAATAGCATCAGAATAATTGCGGTGTTGATATATATCGCGGCCCAGGAAAACTTCTTCACTTTTCTGGCCAAAGGTTAAGGGGCCTAACTCTTCTGACATACCATACTCGGTAATCATCTTGCGCACTATACTGCTGGCCCTCTCCAGGTCATTCTGGGCCCCGGTGCTTATATCCTCCAAAACGAGCTGTTCCGCCACTCTGCCTCCCAGCAGGGTAGCCACTTCATCCAGCAGATATGATTTAGTAATATAATTGCGGTCTTCCTCAGGCAAAAGAAGGGTATAGCCCCCGGCCCTGCCCCGCGGGATTATGGATATTTTGTGCAATTTATCGGTATTAGGCAGGAAATAGCTTACCAGAGCATGTCCTGCTTCATGATAGGCTACCAGTTTCTTCTCTTTCTCCGAAATTACCCGGCTTTTCTTTTCCGGCCCGGCAATTACCCGCTCAATAGCCTCTTCCAGTTCCTCCATGCCTATTTTGTCCTTGTTGTTGCGGGCAGCCAGCAGGGCAGCCTCGTTCACCATATTAGCCAGATCTGCCCCGGTAAATCCCGGAGTCCGCTTGGCCAAAACTTCCAGGTTGACATCTTCGGCCAGAGGTTTGTTGCGAACATGCACTTTTAATATAGCTTCTCTGGCTTTTACATCCGGCCGGTCAATGAGGATATGGCGGTCAAACCTTCCCGGCCTTAACAGAGCCCGGTCCAGAATATCCGGGCGGTTGGTTGCTGCCATCACGATTATCCCTTCATTGGTGCTGAAGCCATCCATCTCTACCAGGAGCTGGTTTAAGGTCTGTTCCCTTTCATCATGTCCTCCGCCTAGACCTGCTCCTCTCTGCCGCCCTACTGCATCTATTTCATCGATAAAAACTATGCAGGGAGCATTCTTTTTGGCCTGTTCAAAAAGGTCTCTTACCCGGGCAGCTCCTACCCCGACAAACATTTCCACAAAGTCCGAGCCGCTTATAGAGAAGAAAGGAACCCCTGCTTCTCCAGCTACCGCTTTGGCCATCAAGGTTTTTCCCGTTCCCGGAGCTCCGAACAGCAATACCCCTTTGGGTATTTTCGCCCCCATACGGGTAAATTTCTGCGGGTTCTTGAGAAATTCCACTACTTCCTTGAGTTCCTCTTTGGCCTCATCTGCACCGGCCACATCATCAAATTTAACCTTCACTTCTTCCCCGGTAAGCATGCGGGCCCGGCTGCGTCCAAACTGCATAACCCGGCCGCCTCCACCCTGGGTTTGATTCATGATAAAGATGAGAAAACCTATCAATATTATGATAGGGAGCAAGGTCCCCAAAAGCGACATGTACCAAGGAGGTGGCGGCACTTTTTCACTATCATAATCCACCTTCTTTTCCAGAAGAAGGGGGATAATGCCGCTCTCTTTGGAAGCGGTAGCCGTAAACTTGGTGCCATCTTTTAAATTTCCGGAAATCTTGTATATATTATCATCTATCTGGATTTTAACTTTAGCTACCTTTTCTTCCTGCACCAGTTTTATAAATTCTACTTCGGTAAACTCTTTCGCCTGCTGCTCTGGTGCCGGATACATTTTCATGGCAAAAAGGGCCAGCAAAACTATAAGCACATATATTGCTATATTCTTGAGGGCTTTATCCAAAACATTTCCTCCCCTTTAAAAATAATAGAAATTTCCGTCATATTTTAGCACAACCGCTTATGCTTTGCAATTTTTTTTACTTTATTAACTATTCTTCTCATTTTCCGCGTTTTTTTATAACTAGCACTTTCTGGGTAGCATTATTTACCGCCGCTTCCTCAGCCACCCTAATACCTAGTATAGCATAAATTTTATCTTCCGCAGCCAGGAGGGGAATTTTATCCCGCTCATGAAGGGGTATTTTTTCATCAATAAAGAAGTCTTTAACCTTTTTGCTCCCTTTAAGCCCCCGAGGCCGAAAAATATCTCCCGGACGGCGGCTGCGGATAAAAAGCGGAAAACGAAGCCGCTCATAGTCCAGATAGGCTATAACACCGTTTTTATCGAGTTTGTCTATATCGGTAACGCTAAAAACATAAAACGCATCCTGCTCAGGCACATAAATCTCCCCGGGGATTTCCACCTGATAGCAGTAAGGTTCTACCTCTTCCCTTTTTCGGCTTATAATCAGCTCCTGATAAGCTTTATTGACCTTCACCCCTCCGCTAAGATGAAGAACCCGGGAAGATCCTGTTTTGCCAAGCAAACCGGCTACCTCCATAACCTCTTTTAAGCTGATATCCCCTTCTTCTCCTCCTCTTATCTCCTTTAAAGCCTGGATTATAATCCGGTGCTGATAGGCAGGATGCAGGCGAGATAAAAGAGGAACATCCAGCACTATTTTGCCCTCCTCCTTGAGGCGCAAAGCCTCCTGCCAGTATTTAGAAGCTTCTTCTTCCAGAACTTCGTTTTCTATCCGGGCTATATAGGCCAGCTGGCATAAAGCCTCTACCAGGCGGGGATTAAACTCTTCCCTTAAATAAGGGATAAGCTCATGCCTTATGCGGTTGCGCAGATAAACCGGCTCATAATTGCTCTGGTCTATACAGTAAGGTATCCCTTTTTGTTCCAGATAGGCTTCAATTTCCCTTCGCGTAACTGCTAAAAGCGGCCTTATCAGATCGCCATTTACCGGCATAATCCCCCGTAAGCCTTTTATTCCGGTTCCCCTTATAATATGATGAAGAACCGTTTCCGCCAGATCATCCTTATGGTGAGCAGTAGCTATACGGTGAGCCGAAAGCTCCTTTTTTAACTCCCGGAAAAAACGGTACCTCTCTTCTCTTCCCGCTTCTTCCAGGCTCTTTTTTCTCCTTGCCGCTATCTCTTTAATATCCTCCTTCTTCACATAACACGGTATGCCCTGAAGGCGGCAGTAATCTTCCACAAAACGCGCCTCTTCATCTGCTTCTTCTCTTAATCCATGATTTAAATGGGCAGCTATAATCATAAACCCTATTTTATCCGCAAGCTCTCTGAGTACAGAAAGGAGAGCCATCGAATCAGGCCCTCCGGAAAGAGCCAGGATAACCTTTTCTCCCGGCAAAATCATTTTCTCCTGTCTGATAAAATTTTCTATTTTGGACAGCATAGTTCATCTTCCCCATCTGGGGACGGTTCTTTTGTGCTGTTTAGCCTTTAAGCCGTCCCCCTGTACTTTTTAATTCAGCTTTTTCTTTAACTCCTCTATCTTTTCCACCGAAAGCCCGGTAATCTCTGCTATTATTTCTATGTCCAACCCTTTTTGTAAAGCATTTATTGCCGCTTCTTTTCTTCCCTCTTCTCTTCCCTCTTTTCTTCCTTCTTCTCTTCCCTCTTTTCTCCCTTTTTCCATTCCTTCTCTCCTCAATCTCTCTGCCAAGGTCATGAGATCTTCCCTCCTCTCAAACCTTAATTCTCTTGTGTATTCCATCAGTTCCTCCAAATCTATATCTATTTTATTAAATACATATATAGTTGTCGCAAAAAATAAATACTCATAATCCCCGGGTATATTGTCCAGATAACGAAGAAGCATCTTTAAAAGCAGTTTTGGATTTTTAAATCCCCGCGCCAGCAAAAGGCTTAAAAGAAATACTTTTAACCCCGGGTTTTCTACCTCTTCTATCTCTTCTATTTCTCCCAGTTCATAGAAGATGTGTTTGAACAGAGGCAGGTATTCTTTAAGCTCCGGATATTCTTTTATCCCCCGGGTTATATCAGCTAAGCTCTTTACCATCTCCCATCTCTTTTCCCCATGATAAAATATAACCGGAATTATCGGGGTTAATTCTTTTTTGTTCTCCTTGTTCAGTTCTCTTTCCCAGATGTTTACCATGTATTTTAACAGTTGCAAAATAGTATACCGGTCCGGATAGCTTTTGTGTTCGATCAAGAGGTAAATATATACCTCTTCTCCTCCTCTTAATCCTGCCCTAAAGAGCAGGTCAGAATAAGCCTCTTTTAGCTCCCCGCTTATGAAGCTGTCTTTTTCCAGCTTTAAGTTTTCTAAGTCGATTATCTCTCTGATTTCTTTAGGCAGTATAATCTCCATAAGGCTAGCTGCGAGCTTTGGGTTTTCTATTACTTCTTTGAAGTATTTGTCATCTAGGTTGCGTATATCCATAAGGATAAGGTTCCTTTCCTTAAGAAATAGGCTTTAGAAACTATTTTCTCTTTTATTGTACCATAAAAAGTAAAATTTTTAAGGAGAGAGGTAAATATCTCCCCGGGATAAGCAAACGAGAAATGTACCAGAAAAAATAGCCGGCAAGAGCCGGCCGACCAGAATATATCCTCCCCTCGGGTTAGGCAAAATTGAGATCCACATAAGCACAAATAACCGTCATATCATCCCGGGGCTTGCCCTCACAAATAGTCAGGGCCTGATTTAATACGGCTTCGGCTATCTTTTGCGGGTCTTTATCCGTTATCCGGGACAAGAATTCCTTAAGCCATCTTTCCCCTTCCAGCATGCTCCCTGAAGCCTCCAGAATCCCATCACTTACCATAACAATCATATCATAAGGGTGTAAAGCAATTTGACTTTTTCCCACCTCTATATCTTCAATTATACCTACCGGCAAAGTATCAGCCTCAATCACCTCTACCCGGGGCCCACGCTTGATAAAAGTAGGGGCACTTCCCGTTTTTATAAAATCGGCCTGGGCATTGTAAAGATCTACCACGGCTATATCCAAGGTAGCAAACGAGTCATGACGAGAGCGGGTAAGAAGTACAGAGTTAACAATTTTTAGAGAGGCTTCCTGGCTGAAGCCATTGGCCATCAGGCTCTTTAAAAGGCTTACTGCTGCCTGGCTTTCAGCATAAGCCCTTTCCCCTACTCCCATGCCATCACTTAAAATAATGACTTCCCTTCCTTCATCCAGCTTAGCCAGGATAAAAGTATCCCCACATACCTCCTCTTTTCCTATCTGGGCGGTTCCCGTATTTATTTTATAGGTAAAACCTGGAACAAGAACAAACTCACACCTTCCTTTGCCCATTATTTTCGGACACTTTTTAGAGGCCACCTCCATCTTTTCCCCTATAAGAGAGGAAAGCGCTGTGGATAGGTTGTTTTCACACCCCTTGCCATCAGGACAGGCATCAGCCACTACCCTCAGCTTAGGTTTATTCTCCCCTATCTTGATCGGGGTTATGTCGGCAATAGGAAGCCCCAGTTTTTTGCTCTCTTTCTGCAGGGATCTTTTCAGCTCTAAATCTACGCTCGTTTTTATTTCTAATTCCCCGGCCATTTTCCTTATGATGTTGCCTACTTCCTTAAGCTGCACCGCAACTATTTCCTGGGTTTGCTCCACTTTTTCCAGCCAGTATTCATTCAGGCGCAGGATATCAAAAAGATAATTTATGGTAGTAACCATTTCCCGCCCATAAATACAGCGGCGCCTGAATTCCAGCGGACATTCTTCATAGGTGATGCTGCCATTGATTTCCACAGAAGCAAAAATATCCAGAAGGTCTCCGGAAACCGAATAAGAATTTTTCCCCCAGCAGCTGTCATATCTTGAACAGCTACGGCAAAAATTATTAGCCACCTCTCCGTACAGATATTCCAGATAAGCCTGGGGATTACTGTGGGTTCTAAAGCTATTTTCCACCTGGAAACTGCTGCTCAGTTCTTCGAATACTGCCGCTAATTCCTCTATCTTCTTTTTAGTTTCTTCCTTTATTGCTATATCGACCATTTCTGCTTCCCTGGGCTTTAAAGCAACCGCCAGGCTACCCAGGCTTCGTACCGGCAGTTTTTCTTTAAGGGAAGACGGCAGCATAAAGAAAATAAGGCAGGCTATCCCTGTTTCCCACAATCCCAAAACGGCAGCTTCAGTTTCCGGTATAAACATAGAAAGGGCCAAGGTTCCCAGCATGAAACCTATTATTATCCCCAGCCGCCCAAAGCTTCTAAAAAGACCGGCTAAAAGCCCCGACACAGCATACATTCCCAGGGTAGGAGCAAAAACGCTGGAAGCTATAGAAGGAATTATTCCCGTCATCACTCCTACCATAGTGGCTGCTCCACTTCCCCATAAAAGAGCAGCCAGCAGAATGCCTACGCGGCAGATTACAGCAGCTATGCTGAGTCCCCCTACCGTTACCTCTTCCAACCCTATAACTACACCTATGCCCAAGACTAAAAATGCGCATATATCTTCAAAGGTAAAAGAGGCAAGCTCTTTTTGGCGCCGCCAGGCATCATCAGCCACCATAAAGACAAATACCAGAATGCCGGCTATAATCGCCTCAAAAATAATTACCATTTCCTGATAGAAGGAAAAACCTCCTGCTATATTGAGGACACTTTTTATGACCATAAGTATGGCCACGGTCAGGGAAGGCAAAGCCCACCAGGCTTTATCTTCCGGTATATTAATATAATTTATTATGCCCACAAGAAGTAAAAGAGCCAGAATATTAGCCCCTAAAAAGGTGCCGTCCAGGACACTTATAAGCCCCAGCGACCCGCAAAGGCCGATTATTATCGCTTTTTCCTTGCGATAGCGGCTGAAAACAGCAGCAAAGGCAAAAAGAAAAGGAAGTATTTCTCCTAAAATAAAAGCACGGGCCATGAGGAAAGCGCCGGTTGCCAGAAGTAAATTACCTCTGGTAAAAAACCGGCTTACCATCTCTACCCAGTTTAGCTCCTTTAAGAAATCACCCCTTGCGGGCAGGCTCCACTCCGGCAAGCGGTAAAAAGTCGCCCGCTTCTTTTTTTTCCTTTTTCTCGCCAGGCGATCTGTCCACGACGCAGGTTCCTTTATGCGCTGGTAAGGATAGACTTCTATTCGGTCTAACATGTTATCCCCCCTAATAGTGTCTTAACCCTTATTATATCCATAGCTTGTGGTAAAATTTGTAAATATTGGGGGGAAGGTTATTTTTATTACCCCAAAATTCATACAAATAAAGGAAAAGATGGAGATATTTTTACCCCGTCGGCTAACAAAACGGAGGCAGGGTAAAAAAACTCCCGTTTGCTTATCTGCTGCCCAACATTTCCCAGAGCATGCCTTCCATTAAATCAGCTTCACTTACTATAATCTGATCTTTTTTCAGTACCTCCATAACAGCCAAAACGGCCTGTACCCCTTTAGGTATTATATCTGCCCGTTCCGGCTGCAAGCCGGGAAGCTTTTTCCTTTCCTCCAGGGAAAGGGAAGATAAAAGCTTATATATGTCGGCAATCTCTTCATAATGCAAAACCTGTCCATGTACCAGGCCGGGATCATAGGCAGTAAGTTTCAATTTTATGGCCACCAGGGTAGTCGCGGTTCCTCCCACCATCACCAAGGAATAGGGAGAAAAATCTATCTTAGCTTCTATAAGCGGGGTTAAAACCTCTTTCATCATGGCAAAATCCATATTCCCTTCGGTAGCCCTTACCGCTCCTAGAGGCAGTGAGAGCATAAAACTTCTGCCCAGTATAAACTCGGTACTTCCTCCTCCCAGATCAACTACCAGAGGAGACTCTTTTAACCCCAGGCCTTTTTTTACCCCCAGATAGCTTAAGTAGGCTTCTTCTTCCCCGCTTATCACTTCGATCTCTATGCCGCATGTGGATAGAATAGCTTCCACAACCTGCCTTTGATTGGCCGCCTCCCTCAGTGCACTGGTGGCAACCGCCCGATAGTTTAAGACTCCATATTCCTGCAGGATTTTTTTAAATTCGGCTAGAGCTTTAGATGTGCGCTCTATCGCTTTTTCCCCTATCTCTCCGGTCTGAAGCAGGTTTTCGCCCAGGCGGGTGGTAAGAATTCCTCTATACAGCGGGACCAGCTTTTCCCCCTGCTTTTCCGCAATAAGCAGCCGGCAAGAATTAGTCCCTACATCTACTGCTCCTAAACGCACATTGCTTTCTCCTTTCTGCCAAAGATGCCATTAAAAAACACCCTTATAAAAAGGGTGTTCTTCCTATCTATCATTATAATGCCTGTTTCGCCTTCTCGGCTCATGTTTAAGCTTTAAAGACTGCATTCTTTCATCACTTTCTTTTAAAAACTTGGCAATTTTTTCATCCAGGGTCTCCGCACTGCCTTTACCTGCTGCAGGCTGATTTTTGCTTTTCGCCTCCTTAAGAGCTGGTTCTTTTTCAACTGCTTGTTTGATAGAAAGGCCTATCTTTTTCCCGGCCACATTCAAAACCTTGACCTTGACCACATCACCCTCCCGGATAAAATCCTTAACATCGCGCACATAGGTGTCGGCAATTTCGGAAATATGAACCAGTCCTACGACTCCTCCCGGCAGTTCGACAAAAGCTCCAAAACTGGTGATCCCCTGGACTTTGCCTTCCAGAATGCTGCCAGGAACGATATTAGTTTGTTCAGTCGGCATATAAACTAAGTTCCCCCTACATATAGTATAAGTTAATAATATAAAATGGCGGGATAGTAGTCAACTGTTTTGCAGAATTCCGCCTTCTACCGGTAAAAAACCAGGGGTTTTTCCCCTTCCTTAACCATACCCAGTTTTTCCCGGGCTATCCTTTCAATATTTTCAAGGGAAGTAGCCCTTTGGTATTCTTCATTAAGCCTTTTGTTTTCTTCCAAAAGCTGCGCTTTTTGTGCCTCCAGGGCTTTCTTCCTGGTTTCCAGTTCCCACACCACCTTAGCTCTGCTGACTACCGGCAACAGTAAAACGACACATAATACAAGCACCACTATCTTCTTTACGGCTGAGCCTTTTTTCCTATTCTTCATCTTCTTTTCCTCCCCCAAAAATACCTAAAGTATCACCAGGAAGAACTATAACTACTTCATATCCCTTACTGCGGGCCCGGTTATACAAAGTAGCCACGGTGCTGGCATTTATGCCTAAAATTTTAGCCACCTCAGCATTGCTCTTTCCCATTTCCTTAAGCACCACTACCTGTCTTTCCCGGAAGCTGAGTTTTTCTACTCCTCTAATCTCTATTTTCATATCCTCAACACTCTATCCACATTTTTTCCACAACTTGTGGACAAATTTATTATTTTTTATGGTTTCTATATATACAGGCAAATTCCTGCCGGCAAAAAATTTTTTTATTCTTCGTCAGCGGGAGGCTTTGGGCGGGCAGCCAGCCATTTTTTTACCCCTAACCAGGGTTTTTTTATTATTATGGCCAGTTTCCCCAGGCTATGTACTATTCCTTCCGCACTGCCATCGATAAATTTTTTCAACCGGTGGCTAAAATAGCTCAGATAGATAACCATGCCGGCCAGCAAAGCTAAAAGGATATAAGCCCTTATCTCTCCCCCATTTATAAAGAGCAGGAGAAAAAAAACCAGGCCTATCATAATTATCCACAGGAAAAAATCCAGGACATAAAGCAGGATATTCCCTACTTTAGCCCTGGTTATTATCCCCTGATAAAAATGAAAAAAGAACCCAGCCAGTATACCTAAAGCTAGTGTGGCCGCAAAACACTCGATCTGAAAAACCAGGCTGGACAAAAAATCCCCTCCTCTTTCCTTCACCGCCAAGGCACAGACTATCCACAATTTATCTACATATCAACAACCTGCTGGCAGAAGCTGATAAACTTTCCTGGCTTTTATTTGAGGAGGCGGTTTATTATATTCTTGCTCCTAGTCTTTATGTCGGTTCCCTGGGGTTTATATTGAAAGCTCTGGACTTCTCCCTCAATCTTTACTTTGCCTTCATCCAGGTTGAGCATGGTTATATGCATTCCCTGGCCGACAATAAAAATAAGTCCGGGACTGCTTTCCAGAATAATCTCTTCTTCATCAAAAGTAATTACATTTTTTATTCCTGTTAACTCCATATACCGGCGGTCAGTCAAAGTTATGCTGTGCTCAGCCATTTTTCCCCTCCTTATCATTTTTATCCCTATCAGCCAGCCTCTTAACTGATAAACTATTCTTAAAAAAGATATGCTAAAAGAAAGCTGTTTTATGCCAAAAATAAAAAAACCGGAAAACATCTTCTCCCTGAATCGCTTCTAAAAAAGCTTAATATATGGCATAATTTAGAAAAGATGTTATATCCAGAGGTGATAAATGTGCCCATACCTTACGATTTTAAGTCTATTTTCTGGGATACCGCCATACAGGATCTAGACTTAAAAAAACACCGCAAATACATTATTGAAAGAATTCTTAACTTTGGTGATTTAGAACACTTTTCCTGGCTTTTAAAAAACTATACCCCAGAAGAAATTATTGACGAAGTTAAAACTAACCGGCAGATAAATAAAAAATCGGCTATTTTAGTGGCCAATTTTTTCAACATAGATAAGGAGGAGATTTTTTGTTCCTGGAATGCCTAACTCATGAAACCTTGATCTGCCTGGAAAATATAAGCAAAAGCAAGGTTCTGGAAGAAAAAGGATTTTATTTGGCAGGAGGTACTGGACTTGCCCTTCAGCTAGGGCATAGATTATCTGAAGATCTTGATTTTTTTACCACCCAAAACTTCTCGTCTTCGGAAATCATCTCTAGATTTAAGGAGCAGGAAGTTAAAATAATAGACGAGGCACCTGATACCCTTCACCTTCTCTTTAAAAACCAAAAAATAAGTTTTTTCTATTATCCTTATCCTCCTTTATACAGCTTTGCCTTTTTTCCAAACTGCCCCATCGCCAACTATCTTGATATAGCGACCATGAAATTGATTGCTATTTCCCAGCGAGGAGCCAAAAAGGATTTTATTGATCTTTACTTTATCATTACTAAAAAAAATCTATCATTGTCCCTGCTTTTCACTCTTTTAGAAAAAAAATATCCGGTAAAATACAGCAAACTTCATATACTGCGAAGCTTAACTTTTTTTGAAGACGCAGAAGGGGACCCTATGCCTCTTATGAACAGGGGAACAAAGTTCACTCCCCTTGCTGAAGAAGAATGGGAATTAATAAAGGTGAATCTGATTAAAATTCAAAAAGACTTCTTAAAAAGAAATATCTAGCCGGGCAGACAAAAATAACTTATAAACCTCCAATCAGCTTGCGTTAACAGCTAATAAGACTTACAATAAGGGGAGATTTTTTCGCCAAAGGAGGGAAAAATGTGAACCTAAACCGCATCCGGCATGAAATCAAATATGCCTATGCCAGAATGGAAGCATTTAACGAATATTATGACGTAAATTCCCTGCTCCTGGAAACCGCAGTGAACAAGGTACTGGATGAAGGCGAAATACTGGCTGATATAGAGGAAAACGGGGCTACCGGCGTACAGCGCAGCATGAAAAAGCTCTCCGACTATATAATTGGAAACCGGCGCCTGGTAAACGGCCTGAGATCAGAAGAAAAAGTGCTTCCCTTAAAGGCCGTAGAAATTTTAGAGGGAGTAAAACCCCAGAATAGAGCGGGCATAATATATGTAAGCTTTCCTTTAGACGGCCAGTTCAATATTATTGTCAAAAAACAGCGGGGAGCTCTTTTTAAAGCTGATGGCATGTATATAAAACCATACGCCCATTCTTTTCAGCTTATAAATCCCCTGCTCATTTACGGCCATGAAGATTATTCCATAGCCTTATCTTCCCCGGATAACCAGTTCGGTTTTGCCCTCATGTACGGCCCTTCCCTTATCGGAGCCAAAGGGCAAAATATGCTCAAGGTCTCTTATTTTGACCAGGAAGCCTATTATGTGGATGATGCCGCCAAATACCGGGAAGTAAGCGATTTCGGCATCTTTTAGCCTTAAACCGGCATAAACAAAAAACCAGGGGAAAACCCCTGGTTTTATTCTATAATCCGGTACAAATTTTTCGCCTCATTGGCCTTTACATTTTCCCTGACATCCAGAACTTCAAAGGTGAGCTCCTTATCCCCCATTTTAAGGGTAATTATGTCCCCCTTTTTCACCTCGGAAGAAGGCTTGGCCAAACGCCCATTTATAAAAGCACGTTCGCTTTCGGCGAATTCCTTGGCTACCGTACGCCGCTTTATTATCCGGGATATCTTGAGGAATTTATCCAGCCGCATCAGTTATACAACCGCATCCTTCAATGCTTTACCAGGTTTAAATGCCGGTACGCGGGCAGCTGGGATTTCAATTTCTGCTCCCGTCTGGGGATTTCTTCCTTTGCGTGCTCCTCTCTCCCTTACTTCAAAGGTGCCAAAACCGACAAGCTGCACCTTATCTCCTGCCTTAAGAGCGCTTTCCACCGTCGTCAAAAAAGCCCCCACAAATTTTTCCGCATCTTTTTTGGTCATACCGGTTTGTTCTGCTACCTTGCTTACTAAATCTGCCTTATTCAAGGTATCCCTCCTCAATTATGATGTGGTATATTATGGTTATTCGCCATTTATCTCTTTTTTCCTGCTTCATTTCTCCATCTATAAACCTATTTTTTTGGCCTTTTCCCAGAAACCATCCAGCTCTTCCAGGGTAAACCCGGAAAAATCACGCCCGCTGGCCTTAACCTGTTCTTCGACATAGTTAAAGCGGCGTACAAATTTGTCATTGGTAGCCTGCAAGGCTTCTTCCGGCTCTATCCCCTGCATACGCGCAATATTTACCAGGGCAAAAAATATATCCCCTATCTCTTCTTTTAATTCTTCTCTATCCCGGGCCTTTTTCAATTCTTCTATTTCTTCTTTAAATTTATCCAGGGCCCCTTCTACATCCGGCCAATCAAATCCTACCCGGGCTGCTTTTTCCTGTATCTTATAGGCTCTGAGCAGAGCCGGCAGCATAGATGGAATCCCTTCTAGGATATATTTTTTGCCTTCCCTCTTCTTGAACTTTTCCCAGACCTCCATAACATCATCAGGGGTAGAAAGCCTGTCTTCACCAAAAACATGGGGATGCCTTTTTATCATTTTATCTTTTATCCTTAAAGCTATATCGGCAAAATCAAAAAAGCCTTCTTTCCTGGCCAGAGCTGCATGAAAAACTACCTGCAGAAGAAGATCTCCCAGTTCTTCTTCTAATTTATCCATATCGCCATCTTTAACTGCTTCTATCACCTCATAAGTCTCCTCCAGCAGATAGCGCAAAAGGCTCTCATGGGTCTGTGCCCTATCCCAGGGGCAACCATTTTCCCCCAGGAGCCTGTCCATAACTTCCAGCAGTTCTTCTATCGCTTCACCGTTTCGCCCCATAATCTTCTCCTCTCTTCTAAGCTCCTTTTATTATTTTTCTTATCATAGCTATATCAAGCTCTCTTACTACCAGGAGCAGGATGCCATATACTATTACCCCCCAGGTTATAGCAAGAAGAGTAGATAAATGAGAACTTACATCATAAGCCACCAGATACTGATAAGAAATTTTTACCGTTATAGCCATTACTACCGTAACCAGCAGTATTTTAAGCATCCTTCCTGTTTCATAGCGGATGCCGGTATATCTCTTAAGATAAATCAGGTTTAAAAGAGAACCCAGGCAAAAAGCCAGAACTGTACCTATAGCTGCCCCTTTGATATTGAGAGCCGGAATACTGGTCAAGCTGTAGTTGAATATTACTTTAAAAATTCCGGTAATAACCAGATGGCGCATAGCAATTTCTGGTTTGCCTATGCCCTGCAGCCCGGCACTTGATATCTGGAAAGCAGCCAGCACCACAGCAGAAAAAGCCAGCGGTTCTAAAGCCGCTCCTGCCTCGGCAGCCCCGTAAAGGAGATCACATATGGGAAAGGCTAAAACAAAAAGTCCGGCGGCCGCGGGGAACGAGATAAGCATCCCTCCGCGGAAGCCATAATTCAACCTTTCGATAAGAAGCCTTCTATCATTCCTGGCCTGGGCTTCAGAAATAGCCGGCACCATACTGGTAGCAATAGATATAGTAAAAATAGTAGGCAGACTTATTAAAACAGCCGCCATCCCTGATAAATGCCCGTAAAGAGCAGTAGCCTGGGATACGGTATAATTAAGGGCTATAAGCCGGCCCGGCACTATTATCGCATCCAGCATCTGCACCAGAGGCAGGACTACCGCTCCTACCGATACCGGTATAGCCAGCTTTATCATTTTCCGACCCAGGCTGGCGGTGCTTTCTCCCGAATAAAGCAGATTAGCGTATTTTATGTCATGCCGGCGGATAAAGGCTATATAGTAAAAAATCAATACTATAAGACCGGCTACCCCTCCAATGACAGCACCAAAAGTAGCTCCGGCAGCAGCATATTCTATCCCCTTATCTACCAGAAAATAAGCGAGAATGAGTACAGCTGTAACCCGGAAAAGCTGTTCTACTACTTGCGAAACAGCTGTAGGGACCATAGACTGATGCCCCTGAAAAAATCCGCGGAACACCGACATAAGCCCCGCCAGGAATATAGCCGGAGACACTGCCAGGATAGGATAATAAGCCTGCGGGTTTTTAAGCACATAATCAGCCAGTATCCCTGCCCCCTGTATTACCATAAGGGTAAGCAGAAGCCCTATAATAAAAAGGATAAATAGTGATGCTTTAAGTATCTTAAAACTGTCTCCGCTATACCCTTCCGTTTCTTTGCGGGCCACCATTATAGAGATGGCTACCGGCACCCCGGCTGTAGCCAGGGCCAGAATAGTTGTATATATAGGATAAGCCATCTGGTAAAGGCCAATCCCTTCAGCTCCAATCATGCGGGCTAAAGGTATGCGGTAAATAGCTCCCAACAGCTTGCTTATAGCTCCCGCAATGCTCAGAATCAAAGCTCCTTTGAGGAAAGTCTGCTTTTTTTCCACGTTTATCCTCCCCATTTTTCCATGAAAGATATTATAACATAGTATGCTTTTCTAAATAAGAGGTATTCCGGCACAAAAAAGCGATCTTAAATAAATAAGATCGCCCTTTTGCCTTTCTCTTTTATTGTTCCATCTGCTTGGATAAAAAGCCTGCTGCCGTTTCCGCCAGCTTAACCTCCAAATCGCCCATTTTTATTCCGGCATCTTTGCTGACAATGATTACTGCCCCGATCGGATCACCCTGGGATATGATAGGAGCTATAACCTGAGTCTTTATAGTATATTCCCGGTCATCAGTCTGTACGATATGCACATTTTCATCATCCGGGTTTTCTATCTCTTTCATGAGTAAAGTCCTTCTTTCTTCCAGGGCTCTCTCTACAGCCTTGCCTACCGGTTTTCCCATAAATTCCCGTTTATTGGCTCCAGCTACGGCTATAATCACATCCCGGTCGGCAATCATAGCTATATGCCCGGTAGTTTCATGCAGTGAGTCTACATACTCTTTCGCAAAATCCCCTAGTTCACCTATAGGAGAATATTTTTTCAGTATAACTTCCCCTTCCCGATCAACAAAAATCTCCAGCGGATCTCCTTCGCGAATGCGCAAAGTCCTTCTTATTTCTTTGGGAATAACTACCCTGCCTAAATCATCAATCCGGCGCACAATCCCTGTTGCTTTCAATTTACACTCTTCCCTCCTTTTTTAAAAAATTGCAAATGTTGTTTTTTTTCTCAATCATAGTATATAAATAAAAATCCCCTTTTATTCACTTTTTGCCATTACCCTACAAAAAAATAAGTCCTGTAAATCCAAGGTTTGACAAGTTTTGCATGTTAAAATTTGCACAAGTAATGTTGGCGCCAGACCAGGTTTAACTTTGCCCGCTAGGGGAATAATACCTTTTAAATTAAACAGAACAAGAGGATGAAACATATGTTGAGATTAAGCAATTTTCAGGTTTACTGTATGCTGCTCCTTTTTTGTGCTCCTATAGCTTTTCTTCAGGTAGGCAAATATGCTATCGATCTTCTTTTAAACAATGCTTATTTAGCCGTAGTCGCTACTATAATACCCGGCATCCTCATCATTTATATTTTTCACTATATTATTCAAAAAAGCACTTTTCCTTTTCCTTTTATGCTGGAAGAACACTTAGGCCCCAAAGCAGGCAAAATAATAGGCTTTTTGTACTCCCTTATTTTCCTGTTCTTTACCTCTTTTTCCCTGCGCCTGTTTATAGATTTTATAGAAACTAATGTTCTGCCCCAGACCCCCATAACCATATTTTTAGGGCTGCTTCTTCTGTGCAGCTGTCTGGCGGTTAAAACTGGCCTGGGCAATTTTGCCCGCATGTGTGAAGTAATCGTAATCCTGGGCCTAAGCTTTGCTTTTACCATAGCCTTCCTTTCCTTTTTTCAGCACCCGGATATTAAAAATCTTTTGCCTTTTGCCTACATAAACAGCCTGGAATCCTTTTTCCGCGCCGTCTTTATGTTAACCAGTGAAATACTTAAGCTTACAGCTATCCTTTTTTTAGCTTTTTTTATCCCGGATAAAAAAGCTTCTTTCTCTATAATGATTAAAGTTTTATTTACTTTTATCACCCTCATAAGCTCTATCACCATAGCTACTATAATGGTGCTTGGCGCTCATGCCGCCAAACTTTTTACCTTTCCTACCTTTATCGTGGTACGCATCATCAACATTGCCGATTTCATAACTAACCTGGATGCTATCTTTATCGGCCTCTGGGTCATCGGCATATTCGGCAGCTCCACCCTTTTCCTTTTCCTGTTCTGCATAACCACCAGTTTCGTATTTAATCTCCAGGAATACCGTTTCCTGGCCTCCCCTTCTTCTTTAATCATTGCCGTCCTGGCTCTGCAAATGGCCAGTAATATCCTGGAACTTAATATCATCATCGTCCATATCGCCCCGGTTTTGCTGTTTATCTTCTTTTTCCTCATCCCTTTGCTGCTATTTTTCATCACCTGGAAAAAGCCTTATCCCTCCTCAAGCTCTCCTTTAGAAATAAAAGACCATTTCCCCACCTACCTGAATTAAATAAAACTGAATAGATGCCAATCTGCATAAGCTGACCTTTACCGGCTTAAACTATATCCTGTCAGGCCTCTATTCAGGCTAATTATTTTCCGGAGGTAAAATATATGCGCTATATAAATAAAAAAAATCTGTCCCTTCTCACCTCTCACGAACTTATCAACCATCCTATATCCTCTGATATAGAGGAAAACATAAGCGGTCTTAAAAAAATCCTTTTTAACTGCTCGGATGCTGTTTTCCGGGAGTTTACCTTCGGTTCCCGGGGGCATAAAGGGCTGGTTTTGTACTTTGACGGCCTTACTGACCGCAGGGAAATAGAAGAAAATATTATAAAACCCCTTATCCTGGAAATAGGGATGGTTAATATAGATCCCGGTTTAGAAGATCAGGGCCATCTTTTCCTGAAAATAAAAAACAGCATAGTAGCTGTAGCCGAGGTAAAAGAGCTTTCAACTCTGGGAGAAATAGTACACCATATAAGTTCTGGAGATACCATACTTATCATTGATGGCTATGATAGAGCCCTGTCTGCCGGCACCCGTTCCTGGCAGACCCGCTCCATCCAAACCCCGGATAATGAAGTTGTCATATTCGGTCCCAAAGAAGGTTTTTCCGAAACCTTGCGCTTTAATACGGCTCTTTTAAGAAGGCGCATAAAAAGCAGCAATTTTAAAATAGAGGCCTTTATTCTGGGGAGAGTTACGAAAACCGATGTGGTGCTCTGTTATGTAGAAGGAATTGCTCCCCCGGGCCTGGTGGAAGAAGTTAAAGCCCGACTTAAAAGAATTGATGTCGATGGCATTCTGGATTCTGCCATGCTGGAAGAATTTATTGTTGATCATAAAAATACTATTTTCTCCCAGGTAGAACATACGGAAAAGCCTGACCGCGTAGCTGCCCATCTCCTGGAAGGAAGGGTGGGCATAATGGTAGATGGCTCGCCGATGGCTATAATTATGCCTATATCTTTCCCCCAGTTCTGGCTTTCGCCAGAAGATTATTACAACAACTATATTCCGGCTTCCCTTTTTCGTATGCTGCGTTTTGTGGCTTTCTGGATTTCGCTCCTGCTTCCTTCTCTGTATGTAGCCGTGATAACTTTCCATCACGAAATGATCCCGACGGCTCTTTATCTCACCATAGCTGCTACCCGGCAGGGTGTCCCTTTTCCTGCCTTTATCGAAGCTATTCTTCTGGAAATAACCTTTGAACTCCTGCGGGAAGCCGGTTTGCGTCTGCCCCGGGCAGTAGGCCCAGCCGTAAGTATTGTAGGGGCTCTTATTATCGGAGATGCTGCGGTTAGAGCCGGACTAGTCTCCACCCCTATGGTAGTAATCGTAGCCGCTACGGGAATAGCATCTTTTGTCACTCCGGCCTATAATGCAGGTATTATAAACCGCATCGCCCGCTTCGGATTTCTGGCGGCCAGCAGTGTACTGGGCTTTTTGGGCATAATGATCGTTCTCATCCTCATGCTTACGCGCATGGCATCCTTATCCAGCCTGGGGCTTCCTTATCTTTCTCCTCTAGCTCCCGCCAACTTAGAACAGATGACTGACGTGGTGGTAAGGCGTCCCTGGTTCTCCAATCTCCACCGTCCTTATCTGGAAGGAATGCAGAATTATGTGCGGCAAAACCGCCAGGGAGGAGGAGAAAAACATTGAGGAGTAAACCTGTCCTTCTTTTAATCCCTATCATCTTTTCCCTTTTCCTTATAGGTTGTGAAACCCGGGACATCAACAATACGGCAGCTGTTTTGAGTATAGGGGTGGAAGAGGAAAAAGGCCAAATAAAGCTGAGTGTCCAGATAGCCAAACCTTCGGCTCCCGGCGAAAGCGGAAATGAAGATAGTGAACCCCAGTTTCTGGTCTTGACGGAAACCGGAGAATCTCTGGTGCAGGCGGCTCGTAAAATAAACCTTACCCTTCCTCGTATGCCTTTGTGGACTTATACCAATACTATTCTGGTAAGTGAAAAACTGGCTTTTAAAGATATAAATTTTCTCATCGATACTGTCTCCCGTAATCCGAATGTGCGTAAAAACAGTTCCCTGGTAATAGCCCATAAAACCTCCCCGGAAAAAATACTGCAAATCAAGCCGCCTCTAGAACCTTTTCCCGCTCAGGCCATAGTCAACATTCTTGATATTCAAGAAAAGGTGCTGGGCATATATACACCAGTATCCCTGGGCGATTTTATCAAAAGAGCTTCTGCTCCGGGTATTGAACCCCTGGTTCCCCAGATTACTGCCGTAAATAAAGGCGGAAAAGAGCTGTTTATGGTAAACGGCTCCGCTGTTTTCCTGGGCACCAGGATGGTAGGCCATTTCAACGAAGAAGAAAGCCGGGGCTACCGGTTTATCTACCCCGGGACTAAAAAAGGAGGCATCATAAATGTCCCTTCACCTGTAAATCCGCAAAACCTCATGACTTTAGAGTTTATAAACATCACCACCCAGGCCAAAGCAGAAGTTAGAGAAGGACAAATTATCGTAAAAATAAAGGTGAACAGTGAGGGAAATTTTTATGAACAAACGGGGAGCGAAAACCTCTTAACCTTTTCCCGCATTAAAGATATTGAAAAAGCTACTGAAGCCGAAATAAAAAGGCAGATGAACCTTTCTATTCGCCAGGCCCAAAAGCTTAAAGCCGATGTTTTTGGCTGGGGGAAACTGGTGGAAAATGACTATCCCTACTTCTGGAAGGAAATCGCCGAAGACTGGCCGGAAATTTTTCCCCGGGTCAAGCCGCAGATAGAGGTAAAATTCAAGCTGCGGCGCACTTATCTTACTGATAAATCATTTGTATCCACTCCCTAAACAGAAGGAGAGATTTTTATGCTGCTTGCTCTGCTTATAATTTTATATTTAGCCATACTTTTCCTGGAATTGCCTTTTCTGTATCAAAAAAGGCTGTATAAAGAAATCATAATTTTCCTTATAGTCTTTTCCCTGGGGGTTTATCTTAGCCTGGCCCAGTTTAAGGGAAAGCTTATTTTTAATCCTATAGCACCTCTCTTTGAGGTCTATAAGCTTAAAATATAAAATACAGGCGGGAGTAGCTATGCCCAAAAAATTAAGCTTTTTTATCATAATATTATTCTTTTCTTCCCTGTTAAGCGGCTGTTATGACCGCATAGAAACTACCCAGACGGCAATATGTGCCGGAATAGGGATAGATAGCAATGAAGAAGGCAGCCTGGATTTTACGGTCCAGCTGAACAAACCGGTAGAACCGCAAAAGCCAATTTCCTTTACCCAGCAGGTAGAAAACATATCTACCCAGGGAGAAAGTATAACCGAGGGGGCGCGCCGGGTCATGCTCATGGTCCCGCGCCTGCCTTTATGGTCACATGCCGATGTGTTAATCATTGGCGGCGAGCTGGCCCATCGCGGTTTGGGAGGAATAGCTGACTTCTTTGCCCGCAACCGCAATGTCAGACATGATGTTATTGTCCTTATAAGCCCTTATGATAAGCCTGAGCAAATTTTTCAAAGCAGCTGTCCTCTTTCTCTCTGCTCTTCGCGTGGTATCATGAAAATACTCGAATTCCAGGAAACTATGCTGGGCAGCTATACCAGGATGGATATGCTGCATTTTCTCTCGCGTCTCGCTACCCCCGGCATAGATCCTATCGCTCCTCAGGTAGTAATAACTAAAGATATAAAAGGGAACAATATTTTAACCATCGAAGGGATGGCCGTCTTCAATGGAGATAAAATGACCGGCAGCCTTGATGAAAAAGAAAGCCGGGGCTATCGCTTTTTACTGCCGGAAAAGCCCCAGGGAGGCATTATTACCCTTAAGTCCCCTTTTGCCGGCTGCCGGTCTATAGACCTGGAAATAACCCGTTTTAAAAGCAGCATAAAACCGGTAAAAAAAGATGCGCAAATTATAATTTCCCTTAAAACCGAAGCCGAACTTAATATTCTGGGCATTCAGGGAAAAGAAGAAATACTTACCCCGGAAAAAATAGCCGTTTTAGAAAAGGAGGTCATAAAGCAGATTACAGGCGATATTACCGCCTGTGTGGAAAAAGCCCAAAAGCTTAACAGCGATATACTGGGATTTGGCCTGGCTGTTTACCGCTATATGCCGGAAGAATGGGAGAAAATCGGCACCAACTGGAAAGAGGTATATCCGGAAATAGATTATGAAGTAGAAGTCCAGGCGAAAATAAAAAATACCTATCTTATCCATAAAGTATATCAGCCCCAAGAACAATAAAGGAGAAAGGGATAATCCATGCTTTATCTGGTAATAACTATGGTGATAACTTTTGCCATCCTGGAAATAAAAAAAATAAGAGAGGAAAGAAGCTGGAAAGACCTGCTGGTGGCCCTTTTTTTAATCTTAGCCGCTTTCCTATACAGTATAGAAATACATTTTAATCTATCTTTTTTGCCCAATCCTAACCGCATCCTTTTTTTCGTAAAACCAGCCGGAGATGCCTTTATGAAGTTGCTGGGACTATCATAAATTCTAAGGAGGTAAAAAAATGGCTAAAGATATTATAAACAGCAATCAATTCGGCATACTGCTTCTGTTTCTCATACTGGGAAGTGCTTTTATTTTTGTTCCGGAAGGCATAGCAGGAAGGGATTGCTGGGCAGCTTCCCTTATCGCTTCCTTAACCGGCTTATATATAATATCCCTTACGGTTAACCTGCAAAACCGGTTTCCCGGCCTCAGCATAATAGAGATAAGCACTCAGGTACTGGGAAAACCTCTAGGTCTTGCCTTAAGCCTTATTTATTCCTGGGTCGTCTTCCTGGTAGGCACGCTTTATATGTATGATATGCTGGTATTGATGGTCATTATTTTTCCCGGGCTGGCAGAAACACTTCTGGTAATCCTTCTTATCGCGGCCTCTTCTTATGTCCTTTACCGGGGCATAAACAGCCTGGCCCGCCTGGGAGAAATCTTGCTGTGGATAATAATCCCTCTCGTTCTGGCAGCCATAACCGTACCTTTTTTTACCGTAGCCAATCTGCAAAGCTTAACCCCGATTCTGGCCAGCTTTAAACCGGTTCTGGCCGGTGTCGTATTCGGCTCTAACTGGCCTTATGGAGAAATAAGCCTCATGGCCATGCTGCTTCCTTTCGTAGCAGATTTGTCAAAAAATAAAAAAACCATCTATATATGGTTTTTTATCGGGGTTATTATTCTCGTAATACGCAGCCTGCTGGTGGTAGCCGCCCTGGGCCAGGAACTGATGGGGATAGTCCGCTTTCCCCTGTACGAAGTCCTGCTCCTCATACGCTTTTCCACCTTTCAGCGCATTGAGCTTTTCTTTTTTATCATGTGGTCGATAACTAATTTCATGGCTATTATTTTATCCCATCAAAGCTTTGTCCTGTGCTTAAAAAGCCTTTTTTCCCTCAAAGACTATAAAACCGTCATTATACCCGCTGGATTATGTATAGCAATATTTACGCTAGTAATGTTCCCTTCAGATATAGAATTTATGTCGGTGGAATCTTTTGCCGCCCCTTTCCATAATCTTCCCGTACATGTGCTTTATCCTACACTGGTATGGCTGGCCGCCCGCTTTAAAGCTCAAAGCCTGTCTCCCGGATTGTCACCGGGAAAACAGGCTTAAATAAGGGATAAAACCTCTTCTAAACCTTTTATACCTTCAGTTCCTGCCCAGTAAAGCTGCATGGTGTGGTCGTCCACTTTTTTTACCTTTATCCTCCCCGGCAGAGAAGTTATCCCTTCCGGCAGGGGATGATTAAGGCTTATATCTATTCTCCCCTTTCTATGCTTCAAAACGCGTATATCTTTGTCTTTGGCCATTATGCGCAGAGAAGCGATGCGCAGGAAATTTTCCACCGGCAAAGGCAAAGGGCCAAATCTGTCTAAAAGCTCTCTCTTTATCTCTTCTAGTTCCTTCAAATCGGAGGCTAAAAGAAGCCGCCGGTAAATGCGCACCTTGCTTCCCAGATCCGGAATATAGCTGTCAGGTATATAATAATCCAGGTCTATATCTACCTGAGGAGCTTCTCTTTCTTCCCTTTTCTTTTCTCCCCGCAGACGGGCAGTCTCTTCTTCCAAAAGCCGGCAGTAAAGATCAAAACCTACGGCCTGAATATGCCCGTGCTGTTCCGGGCCTAATATATTGCCGGCCCCCCTTATCTCCAGGTCGCGCAGGGCAATCTTCATACCGGCCCCCAGCTCATTAAATTCCCGCATAGCATTAAGCCTCTTCTGGGCTTCTTCGGTAAGCACCTTATAAGGCCGATAGGTAAGGTAAGCATAAGCCAAACGGTTGGATCTGCCCACCCGGCCCCGCAGCTGATAAAGCTGGGCCAACCCCATTTTATCAGCTTCATCAACGATTATAGTATTGACATTCGGCATATCCAAACCTGATTCAATAATCGTGGTACACAGAAGAAGATTATATTCCCCTTGGATAAAATCCATCATTATCCGGGATAACTCTTCTTCTTCCATCCTCCCATGCCCTACGGCTATCTTGAGGCAGGGCAAAAGTTTTTGCAGATCTTCCTTTACCTTATAAATATCTTCGATGCGGTTATGGACGAAAAACACCTGTCCTCCCCGCTCTATCTCCAGCTGGATCGCTTCTTTTATTATCTCTTCATTATATTCCATGACATAGGTAGTAACCGGATACCTTCCTTCCGGAGGGGTCTCAATCACACTCATATCCTTGAGCCCGGTTAAGGCCATATGCAGGCTCCGGGGAATAGGGGTAGCGGAAAGGCTTAAAACATCCACGGTTTTTTTTAAAAGCCTTATTTTCTCTTTCTGCCTTACCCCGAAGCGATGTTCTTCATCAATGATTAAGAGGCCTAAGTCTTTAAACTGCACATCGGCCGACAAAAGCCGATGGGTTCCTATCACTAAATCTACTACCCCTTTTTTTAAATCCTCGACAATCTTTTTCTGTTCTCTTCCTGTTCGAAAACGGCTTAAACATTCGATAACCACCGGATACCCTGCAAACCTGGCCTTAAAGGTTTGATAATGCTGTTCCGCCAGTATGGTGGTAGGAACCAGGAGGGCTACCTGTTTGCCATCCATAACGGCCTTAAAGGCTGCCCGCATCGCCACCTCGGTTTTGCCATAACCGACATCCCCGCATATCAGCCTTTCCATAGGCCGGGGGCTTTCCATATCCCGCTTTACCTCTTCAATAGCTTTAAGCTGGTCCGGGGTTTCTTCATAAGGGAAGGCATCCTCAAACTCCTTCTGCCAGGGAGTATCAGGGGAAAAAGCATAACCTTCCTCTGCTTCCCGGGCAGCATAGATAGAGATAAGCTCTTTAGCCATTTCCCTTACTGATTCTTCTACTTTTTTGCGGGTTCTCTCCCATTCACTGCCTCCCAGTTTGCTAAGGCGCGGTTCTTTTTCTCCCATCCCGCTGTACTTATAAAGTTTGTCTATCTTATCCAGCGGGAGATAAAGCTTATCTCCTCCTCTATATTCTATAAGCACATATTCGCGGATCAGGTTATCTACCCTGGCTTGAGTTATTCCCCGGAATATCCCTATGCCGTAATTTTCATGGACCACATAATCGCCTATTTTTAAATCTTCCAGGATAATAGTCTCTTCCCTCTTGCCTCTCCGGCTTTTTTTAGCCCGCATGGGGGAAGATTTTCTAAAAATATCTCTTTCGCCGATTAAAGCCAGTTTAAAGGTAGGGCTTACAAAGCCTTTTTCCACCCCACCATCTCTGAATTCTACCCCGGAAATATTCCTTTCCAGCATCTCGCTCAGGATAAGCTTTTTTAAGTGTTCATCTCTTATCCCTATCTCTACTTTATAACCTTTATCCTGCCATTCTTTTATGCGGGAAAAAAGCAGATCCCGGTTAACATAAAAAGGCTCCAGTTCTTTTTGCACAATATGCTCCCTAAAGACTGCTTTTACATCAGTCATATGGCCCGGGAAAAAAGAGTGAAAAACCGTTTTCCTCACGGTATATTTTTCTATATCCTTCCGGTCAAGCAGGGGAAGTTCCCTTATCTCTTTACCTGCTTGGCGGGCTTCTTTTAGTAGATCTTTATACCGCCTGCCTGCTCTTTCCCAGGCCTGATAAAAATTTACCGGTTCATCAAAAAATATAGTCACATTAGGCCCCAGATAATCGAATAGAGACCCTTTTAAATCTTGCGCACAGAAATCATCAGCCGGTATAATGCGCGCTTCATCCTTCTTTTTTCCCGACTTCTGGGTTTGGACATCAAAATACCTTACCGAATCAACCATATCGCCAAAAAACTCAATCCGTAAGGGGTCTTTTTCATTAAGGGGGTAAATATCCAAAATCCCGCCCCTTAAGGCAAATTCCCCCCGGTTTCTTACCGTGCTTACCCTTATATACCCGCATTCGACCAGGTTTTTAATTATCTCCTCCCGCTCATATTCTCCCTCTTTTTTTAAATACAGGGTCTTTTCTTTCATCTGTAAAGGTGAGAGGACGGGATGCAGAATACCATCAGGAGTAGCTATAAATATACTCTTTTGGCGGGGATGATAAAGGGCAGTATAGAGGGCAGTAATCCTTTCTACTTCTGAGAGGGCATAATTTTCTTTAATAAAAACCAGGCTGCGCCCGGGAAACACAAAGACCTGGTCCTTTAAGCCCCCCTCTTTAAGCAGGTGGGCTAAATCATAAGCTTTTTCTTCACTTTCGACCAGGACCAAAATCCTGCCTGATGTCTCCAGTAAACGGCTCAAAAAAAAGGCCTGAGCTGTTCCTGCAAGCCCACTTAAAATAACATTTCCTTCTTCCAAAGCCGTAATCAGCTTATCCCAAAAATCGCGTCCCAAATTTAACCCTCCGCACCGTTAAAAGGTGATAAACCGCTTAATGTTCGTAAACCTTAAAAATAAGCGCATCATGCTGCCAGGCCAGTTCCTCACTGCATTCCGGACAGACTCCCAGAAGCTGGTGCATTCCTTCTTTTTCCTCATCACATATTGATACACTAAATACCTTATCACAAAACCCGCATATGTGGTAGATTTTCATCTTCCCCGCCCCTTTGCTTTTTGTAAATATTTTTCCCTGCGCAAAGAGGCAAATATACCTTTTATCCATTATACTTGTTCATAGCCTTTTCTATGCCTTCCAAAACCCAGCATACCGCAGCATCAGCTGCCTTTTTTACGGCCGCTTCGATTACAGGTTTTTCTTCCGGGGTAAACTCCCCCAGGACCCAATCAATCGTATCGGCAGGCGGGCGCCCTATTCCTATGCGTATACGGGGAAAATCCTGACTTTTAAGCATTTCCGCAACCGAAAGCACCCCCTTATGGCCTCCAGTTCCCCCCTTAGCTCTAAGCCTTAAAGCTCCTAAAGGCAGATCCATATCATCATAAATGACCAGTACATCCTTAAGGTCTAGTTTATAAAAATGCACCAGTGGGGCTACCGCTTTGCCGCTTAAGTTCATGTAGGTCAAAGGCTTTACCAGCAGTACCTTTTCGTTTTCTATACGCAGATGCCCTACAAGGCCGTTATATTTGCATTCTTCTTTTTCCACCCGGTACCGTAAAGCCAGCTCGTCCACAGCTTTGAACCCTACATTGTGTCTGGTTTCCCTGTATTTAGCTCCGGGATTGCCTAATCCTACAATTATCTTCATGTTTTATCACCTTAGCTTTTCATAATAAATCCCCCGGCCTAAAGCCAGGGGACTTGCTATGCAGAAAATTAAGCTTCGCTTTCTGTTTCTTCAGCCGGGGAAGTTTCTTCTTCGCTTACTTTCGGAGCCAGAATAGTTACGACAATAGAATCGGGATCGCTTATTATCTTTACTCCCGCCGGGGCCTTGAGATCGCCTACCGTCATATGATCCCCAATATCAAGAGCTGATATGTCGCATATAATAGCCTCCGGCAAATCTTTAGGCAAACATTCCACTTCTACCTCTTTTACCCCTAACTGGAGTATGCCGCCCTTCTTCAGGATTTCTTCTTCCCCTGCAATGACGATAGGAACTTCACTGGTTATCTCTTCATTCATATCGATAGCAAAAAAGTCAAGATGGATCATTTCCTTGGTTACCGGATGGGTCTGCATTTCTCGTAAGAGAACAGTTACCGGCTTTTCTTCCCCTTCGATTTCCAGGTTAAAAAGCCCCCGAAAGCCGTAGGTGCTGAAAATCTTGTTTATATGCCGGGAGTTTACCGCTATCGGTAAGGCTTCTTTCGTCTTGCCATAAACTATACCCGGCACATACCCTTCTTTTTTAAGCCGGTTAAGCTTGCCTTTGGTCCCTATTTCACGCCTCTGTCCTTTGATGCTGGCCATTATTGCTGCCATATAATATCACTCCTCCTTAAGTAATATTATAGTCAGCATTTTACCCCATTATTAGTAAATTATAACAACAAAAGACAGGCATGTCCAAAAATATTTAGGACTCAAAAAGCTTGCTTACCGAAAGATCTTCATGGATGCGAAGAATAGCCTCCCCGATCAGCGGGGCCACTGACAAAACAACCATATTGGGAAGCCTTTTTTCTTCTTTTAAAGGAATCGTGTTAGTTATCACGATTTCCTTAAATGGCGCTTCAGCCATCCTTTCTACCGCCGGCCCGGAGAATAAAGGATGGGTGCAGCATCCATATACTTCTACCGCTCCCTTTTCCTTCATTACCTGGGCAGCTGAACACAGAGTCCCTGCCGTATCTATTATATCATCTATTATTATAACTGATTTTCCTTCTACATCACCTATAACATTCATTACTTCTGACACATTAGGAGCCGGCCTTCTTTTATCTATAATTGCCAGAGGGGCTTCCAGCCGGGCTGCCAAATCCCGCGCCCTGGTCACTCCCCCTACATCAGGGGAGAGCACTACCGGGTTCTTAAGGTTTTTACTTTTAAAATACTCGGCAATCGTAGGCACCCCGGGGAGATGGTCAACCGGTATATCAAAAAAGCCCTGAATCTGGTTGGCATGCAGGTCAACTGCTACTACCCGGTGGGCTCCGGCTATCGAAATAAGGTTAGCCACCAGTTTAGCCGTAATAGGATCACGGGCTCTAGTCTTGCGATCCTGCCGGGCATAGCCATAATAAGGAATAACTGCATTTATGCGGGCCGCTGAAGCCCTTTTAAAGGCATCGATCATAACCAGAAGCTCCATCAGGTGTTCATTTACCGGGGGACAGGTAGGCTGCACCACAAAAACATCTACCCCTCTTACACTTTCATCAACCACACAGCTTATTTCTCCATCGGCAAAGCGGGCAACCTTAGCATTGCCTACCGGGATCCCTAGATAAGATGCAATTTCCTCGGCCAGTGCCGGATTGGCATTGCCGGTAAAAAGCTTCATCCGCCATCTGGATGCTTTCATTTTGTTAATTACCTCCTGCTATTCTTTTTTCTTCTTTCTCCTGGCCCAATCCCTAATCTGCTTCTGTTCCGCTCTTTCTACCGCCAGAGCAAAATCAGGCACATCGCGGGTAATCGTAGAGCCGGCTCCGGTTACCGCTTCTTTCCCTATTTTTACCGGAGCTACCAGATTAGTGTTGCTGCCTATAAAAGCTTTATCTTCTATAACCGTCTGGTGTTTGTTAACCCCATCATAATTACAGGTAATAGTTCCGGCTCCTATATTGACTTCACAGCCTAAAAGCGCATCCCCTACATAGCTTAAATGAGGAATCTTGCTCCCTCTGCCAATTATAGATTTTTTAACTTCTACAAAATCGCCAATCTTGACATCTTCCTTTAAGACCGTTCCCGGACGCAGATAAGCAAAAGGACCTATTACGCATCTGTCTCCTATCTCGGCTTCTTTAATCCGAGAACTTTCGATAATTACATCATTACCGATGAGGGAAGAAGTTATACGGGTATAAGGACCTATTTCACATCTTTCGCCAATAACCGTTTTCCCTTCTATAAAGCTAAAAGGCATAACTACCGTATCTTTCCCTATCTTAACCTCACTGTCAATAAAGGTGGTATCAGGATCTATGATAATAACCCCTTCCTGCAGCAAAGCCCTATTTTTTCTTCTCCGCATAACCTTTTCGGCTTCTATAAGCTGCAGTTTATCATTTATTCCCTGTATCTCCTCACTATCTTCGATCTTTAAAACTTTTACGGTTTTACCTTCCCGGTTAAAAAGGCTGAAGACATCAGTTAGATAATATTCCCCTTGTGCATTGTCCGTATCGAGATGTAATAAAACATCAAATACTTCCCGGGCCTTAAAACAATAAATCCCGGCATTGATTTCGGTAATTTTTTTCTCCTCCAAAGAGGCATCCTTTTCTTCCACGATTTTAAGCAGATTATCATCACTATCTCTTATAATACGCCCATAGCCATAAGGATTAGCCAGCTCAGCCGATAAAACCGTAGCCACGGCTCCGCTTTCGCCATGAAAAGATATAAGTCTTTTTAGGGTGGCAGCTGTCAAAAGCGGGGTATCCCCGGCTAAAACCAGCAAAGTGCTCTCTAAATCCACCTGGTCTTTAGCCTGCAAAAGGGCATGTCCGGTTCCCAGCTGTTCTTCCTGCAGAGCAAATTTGACTTTAAAAGGGCTTAAAACCTCTTTTACCAGTTCCCGCTTATGCCCTACCACTACGGTTATATCTTCAATCCCTGCCTGTTTAAGATTTTCCACCACATGTACTATCATAGGCTTTCCTGCCACTTTATGCACCACTTTGGGCAGATCAGATTTCATCCTTACCCCTTTGCCGGCAGCCAGAACTACAGCGGAAAAACTCACCTCATGAACTCTCCTTTTTTAATTTTTAATATCTTTATGTATTATATGTTAACACGCCGGTAAAAGTTTTTAACTAAGCCACTTCGTAATTATAACTTTTTATTTCTATTTAGAAAATAACATCTTTTTTATTTTTAAGCCAAAAAGAGGGATTATTTTCCCCTCTTTTTTACCTGCCTTGCCTCCAGTACCCCCCATGTAAGATAGGCGTTCTCCAGAGCTTTTTCCTTCATCTCCTGCGCCTTTTCCTTTACCCTGTTTCTTACTTCTTTATCTTTAAGCAATTTATCAATATAAGCTTTCATATCCCGGTAATCCAGAGCTAAAGGCTTAAGATGAAAGCTTTCAGCAAAAGCTTCTACCTTGGGATCATAGGAAATAGCGGCAAAAGGCACACCCTGACTGGCCGAAAAAATCAAGGAGTGCAACCGCATGCCGATCATCAGTTCAAAAAAAGAAATTAAAGCCATATATTCTGTGCTTTTTAAGCTCTGGTCAATAATATAACATTCTTTTCCCATTAAGCTTTTAATCTTTCGCGATTCTTCCATGTCGTTGCGATAATCCATGGGCACCAGAACAATCTTATAGCCTTCTGCGGCTAAATCATCTAATACCCGGGCTAAAACCTCCTGATACCCGGCTAGTTTTTCCCATTTCCGCACCGATACCCCAATTATGGGGTTCTTGGCGGGAAAAAAACTTTGTAAAATAGCCTCTGCCTTTTTATAATCCTCATCCTCTGGCTCTAAGGTAAATACAGGATCAGCAGTAACCCTTACCGGTGGCTTTTTTACCCCTATTTCCTTAAGCAGATTTAAAGAAGCCATATCCCGCAAAGTAATAAGGTCTACCTTATTGGCAATATGAAACATGAGAAAACGGCTAAACCTTTTATTTAAAGGTCCGATACCCTGGGCATAAAATACTACCGGTTTGCGCAAGAGCTTGGCCAAAGCTACTATTCCTATATAATAAACGAGGGAGCGCGTGCTGGTTACATCCTGCATGAGGCTTCCCCCGCCGCTTATCAGCAAATCCGCCTGCCAGAGCTCTTTTATAACGGCAAAAGGATTAGTTCGGCTTACCGCACGCAAACCATGCAGATAAGCGGTTCGCTCAGGCTGGCCAGAAAAAACTACAAATTCTATTTCTGCGGATAAACGCCGTAAAGTCGAGGTTATAGCTGCCAGTAATGCCTCATCACCTGCATTGTCAAAACCGTAATATCCTGACAGACATATCTTCATAGTCAAGCTCCCATATACAAAATTTTTAATCCTGGTAACGCTTAAAGCCTGCTAGCTCATCATATATAGCTTCTACCTGTTTGGTCATATTCTCCATGGTAAACTTCTCTATCTTTTTCAGTGCATTATCGGTAAGCCTCTTGCGCAAAAGCTCATCTTCTAAAAGCCTTATTATCTTCTCGGCTAAAGCCCGGTGATCTTCAGGGGGGATAAGGATACCATCCTTTCCGTCTTCTATTATCTCCGGAATCCCTCCCACCCGGGTTGCTATCACCGGAACTCTAAAAAACATGGCTTCTAAAACTACCAGCCCTAATCCTTCCATAAGGGAAGGTACACATATAAGATCGGAAATGCGATAAATATCTTCTATATCATTATAATAACCCGGCATAAGGACTTCTTCTTCTAAATGGAGTTCTCTTACCATCTGTTCCAATTCGGGTCTTAGACTCCCTTCCCCGATGATAAGGAACTGCACTTCCTTAGTATGCTGCATAACTTCACGGGCAGCCAGAATAAAATATTTATGTCCTTTTACCGGATGCAGCCTGGCAATCATAGTTACTATCTTTTTATCCGGGCTTAGGCCCAGCTCTCTCTTAACTTCCTTTTCATCCCGGTTAGATTTAAACTTATCCGTATCCAGGCCATTGTGAATAACCTGCAGCTTGCTATCCGGCACCCCCATAGCCAAAATTTCTTCTTTTATGGCATAGGAAATAGCAATAAAACGATCAGTATAACGGTTGGTCATTCTGGTAAGCAAGGTCGCTACCAGCGCAGCCAGCCGGCTATCATAGTCATAGCTCAACCGGCTGTGGAAAGTAGTTACTACCGGCAACTTTTCTTTATGAGCAGCTATACGCCCTACCAGATTGGCGCGTACCCCATGGGTATGAACTATATCTATCCCCTTTTGCCTCATATATTCCCTTAGTGGCCTGATGGTAGAAATGTCAAGTTTGTGCCGCATAGCAATCGTATCTGCCTTTATCCCGTTAGCGCGCGCCAGAGAAGCAAACGGCCCCGGGCATAAACATATAAGGTAGGGTTCATATCTATCCCTATTAAGAAGTTTTAATAAAGTCAATACCAGCCTCTCGGCTCCGCCTATTTCCCCGCCACCTATCAGGTGAAGAACCTTAATCTTTTTCATGCTATACTCCTTTTTATCTGTTAATCAGCCTTTATCCACCAATTTAATAAAGTCCCAAGCCGGCTCCCTTTTAAACTTCCCGGCCTAAGCTGCGCTAAGGGCAGGATCAGAGCTAAGAAAGCTGCAGATAAATAAAATACCGCTTTTAAGCCAAAATAACCGGTAGAAAATGCTTTTCCTGTAAACAAAATAAATGCCATAAGCCCCACAAGGCTTCCGGCATACTTAAGCAGCCGACTAGTCTGATACATCCTTAAAATCGCCTCTCCTGCTTTATAAAGAGGCAGCAAAACCGCATCCAGCAGCCGGCTGCTAAGCTTATAAACGGCCGAACCAGCATAATAATTTCTCCGGGAACTGCCCTGCAGCAAGCGGATAATAAAGCTATTTTTCCCTATTCTGTATATCGTACTGTGCTGCCAGTAAGGCATATAAACCATCTCCGTTATATCTTAATCAAGTATTATTATATTAAATTTTTGTTTTTTTATCATCCTGCCATAATTTTATATATCACCTGTTCTATGTTTTTCGCTTTAAAACATTGACATAGCCATATAAAACCTGTGTAATATATTTGAGTTATTTTAAATAAGGAAATGTAAAGGAGGTTCTTTTTTATGATTATTGACGATAAAGGCCGCCTTTTCGGCTTGATCAATGTAATTGACCTTATAATACTCCTCATCATAGCTTTGCTGATTGTAGGCTATATTTACCGCGGCCGGGCTACTCCCGTCAGTTCAGAGCCGCAAACGGTAAGGCTAAAGGTAGTATGCCCTGCTGTTTACCCAGGAGTGGAAAACAACTTAAAAACCGGGGATCGCTTAATAGCAGCCGGAGCGGTAACAAGTGCGGAAATCAAAGAAATAGAAGTAAAGCCTGCCGCCTGGGTTACTACCAATGCGCAAGGCCAGATGGTCCTGACAACTAATCCTTTTCGCAAAGACATCCACCTTACTATAGAAGGTACAAGCACCCAGGCAGGTCCTGCCGGCATAACCCTGGCCGGTCAATCAGTAAGAGCAGGCAAAGAAGATTTTGTGGTAAAAACCCAGCTGGTAGAATTAAAAGCTACTATAGTTTCCGTGGAAATCGTCAAATGAAAAGCGAGGAATGTATATGGAAAAAACAGCTGTCAATCCTCAAAAACCCTGGCTGTCATGGGAGCTATATCTTGTCGTCCCTTATGTAATCCTGGACTGGTTTTTCCGTTATGTAGCTTTTACTTCTTTGGCCGGCATATGGGATGAATTACTTTTTATCGTACTGGTAGGAGCCTTTATATTTAAGACAGCCATAAGAAAACTAAGACCTGAAGGCTCTGCCATGCTGATACCAGTCATAGCCTATATAGGCATTATGGTTTTTATCCTGCTGGTCAATTCTCCTAATTATGCCATAGCGCTAGAAGGTTTGCGGGTTATGGTTCAGTTTATTTTCTGGCTTTTTCTGGCTTATAACCTGGTTTTTTCCCGGGAACATTTTAAAAGCATAATTGATCTTTTTCTCCTGGTATCAGTGCTGGTAGCCCTTTATGGCATTTACCAGTATTTTGCGGGAGTCGAAATACCTGCCCACTGGGTGGATATGGCAGAAAAAGGCAATATAACTACCCGGGTATTTTCTATAATAGGAAGCCCTAATATCCTGGGCAGCCTTATGGTATTGAACCTGCCCATTGCTTTTGTGCTCTACTTCAAGAGCCAAAACCTCTTTAAAAAAGCAATATATGCCCTGGTAGCAGCCGTATTCCTTCTGTGCCTGGTCTTTACTTTTTCCCGGGGAGCCTGGCTGGCCTTTATACTGGCAACCTTTCTTTTAGGTATATTTATTGACCGGCGTATAATAATCGCCATAGTTCTGGCCGCCTTTCTCATCCCCTCTTATATGCCCACGGTTTACCACCGTATGGCATATATGATGAGTGATGAATATATCGCCTCATCCGAACGGGGGGGAAGGCTGGGCCGCTGGGATGTTTCCCTCAAATACTGGCAAAATTACCCGCTGCTGGGGATAGGATTGGGCCAGTTCGGAGGAGCGGTAGCTGCCCGTCATTTCCCCACGGAAAGTTTTTACACCGATAACTGGTATCTGAAGGTAGGGGTGGAAACCGGCTTTATAGGCCTGGGAGCTACTATTATCTTTCTGGCCTGGGCTTTAAGAGAGGCAGTTAAAGCTTTAGCCCGCATCCGGGATGAATATATGCAAAGCCTGGGGAAGGGAATACTTATAGGTCTTATCGCCATCCTGGCCCATAATGCAGTGGAAAATGTTTTCGAAGTGCCCATGATGAGCACCTATTTCTGGTTTTTGCTGGGACTTATACTGGCTCTTCCGCAAATAACCGAAAATGAAACTGCTAAATCGAGGTGTTAATAAGCATTTATGGACATAATATGCATTTCATCGGTGGACTGGGAACCTATATGGACAAGGAAACAGCAGATAATGTGGCGGCTTCCTAAAAACCATCGTATTCTATATGTAGAACCGCCTATTTCTTTTTTGTCTCCTTTTAAAGATCCTAATGTAGCCTTTAAAAAAGAAATGGCCCAGAAGGGTTTGCGCAGGCTAAACGAAAATATCTGGCTTCTTTCCCCACCTGTCATATTCCCTTTTGGCAGCCGTTTTCCGGGAATAAACCGGATTAACCAGCATATAATTGCTAAAGCTGTCAATAAAGCCGTTAAGGAGCTGGAGTTTCAAAAGCCGGTTTTGTGGACTTATCTTCATACCAGCTGTGACCTGGTAGGCAAGTTGAATGAAGTGATGGTAGTCTATGATTGTGTAGATGAACACTCAGCCTATGAAGGTTTTAATCCCCGGCTGGTTAAAGCTATGGAGCGAAAACTTCTGCAAAAGTGTGATCTGGTTTTCTGCACCGCCCGCGGGCTTTATGAAGATAAAAAACCTTATTGCCGGGAAATATACCTTTCCCCCAATGCAGCCGATATAGAACATTTCAACAAGGCTTTGCATCCTGATACTCCGGTAGCCCAAGATATAGCAGACCTTCCCAGGCCTATCCTGGGTTTTGTCGGAGTAATAAAAGAATGGATAGACTTAGATCTTATAAAAGCTGTGGCCTTATCTTTCCCGCAGGGGTCAGTAGTGATGGTAGGTCCGGTAGGAGCCAATATCGACCTTTCCCTTTTTAAAGGGGTAAAAAATGTGCATTTTCTCGGCCATAGAGACAGGGAAATACTGCCCCAGTATTTAAAAGGATTTGATGTATGCCTTAACCCATTTAAGGAAAATGAACTTACGGCTACCGTAAGTCCCTTAAAATTTTACGAATACCTGGCTACCGGCAAACCTATCGCTTCTACCCCTATGCCTGAAATCATGGATTTCGCAGGGTTAATCGAATTGGGCCGGGGGCAGCAAGGTTTTGTCAAGGCCGTTCAGAGAGCCTTGTATAATGATAGTGAAGAAAAGAAAAAAGAAAGGCTTAATAAAGCCCAGGAAAATTCCTGGGACAGCCGGGCTCATTTCATGATGAGCAAAATAGAACCTAAATACCGGAGTAAAGTAGAATAATCCCATCTATGAAGTATTTTCATAAATAATTTTAATATTATGAGTGCTTGTGATTTTATGAACAAGTCGGGTAAAATATCTTTGATGTCCACAAAATAAAATAAACTTGTCGTTCAGGTATTAAAACAACGGTATAAGAACTGGAGGAATGAATAAGCGATGAAAAAAGTCTGCATGTTTGGCCTTGGTTTCGTAGGGCTTCCCCTGGCCCTCAGTTTTGCTATGCGCGGCTGTAAAGTTACGGGAGTAGATATTGATGTTAACCTGGTTGATGAATTAAACCGGGGCATAACCCATCATTTCGAAACCTATCAAGGTAAGACGATCCAGGAAATTTTAAGAGAAGAGCTGGCCAAGGGCTCCTTTAAAGCGATAACCGACGGTCTCAAGGCCATGGAGGAATGTGACAATATAATAGTAACTGTAGGCATCCCGGTAGAAAACTATAAAAGCGACATAACTCCCCTTATCGAAGTGTGCAAAACCGTAGGCCAGGGCCTTAAAAAAGGCGACCTGGTATTGATAAGGAGTACAGTTATTCCCGGTACCACTCGCAATATCATTATGCCTATTCTTGAAAGAGAAAGCGGCCTTAAAGCCGGAAAAGATTTTTATCTGGCCTATTCCTCGGAAAGGATTGCTGAAGGCAAGGCTTTTGACGAATTTGAAAATATGCCTGCTGCTCTGGCAGGTATAGATGAAGAGAGTACCGCCAAAGCTTTAGAGCTTATGTCCATAGTTACTAAAGCTCCTATCACCCAGGCCAGTTCTATGGAAGTAGTGGAAACAGCAAAAGTCATGGAGAATATATCCCGGGATGTAAATATTGCTATGGTAAACGAATTTGCCCGCTTTGCCAAAGCTATGGGATTAGACATATTTGAAGTGATAAAAGTAGCCAACACCCATAAGCGGGTTAATCTGCTCACCCCCGGTCCGGGAGTAGGAGGTTACTGTTTGCCCAATGCCGTTTTCTATCTTTTGCCCAAAGCTGAAGAATTAAATGTTAAACTTGATCTTTTATTGACTGCGCGCCGGGTTAATGAAGAAATGCCTCGTTTTGTAGCTGATCTGGTACTGCGCAACCTGCCAGTAGCACCTAACCAGGCCCGGATAGCCGCTTTGGGACTGGCAATGAAGGATTTTTCCAACGATGACCGTATAAGCCCTGCCCATATGGTCATAAAGCATCTGCAGAACGCAGGTTGTACAGTAAAAGCCTTTGACCCGGCAGTTCCTAGCCGTTATGATTATAAAGTAGATACAGTCGAAGAAGCAGTCAAAGATGCCCATGGGATAGTGATTCTGGCCCGGCAAACAGCCATTGATTTTATGAACCTGGATTATTATTACCGCTTGATGTCCAAAGAAGGAACTCCTTTCATTGTTGACACCAAAAACATCTACCAGGATGATGAATGGGTAACTGCGAAAGGATTTAAACTGGAAAAGCTGTAATAATCATTAAATAAATAGTATACGGGGGAAAACCATTGTCGGGGAAAACAATTGCCAAAGCGACATCTATTATATTGATTTTAAGCATTTTAAGCAGGATTTTAGGCTTTGTGCGGGAACAGGTAATTGCTGCCCAATACGGTACCAGTATCTATACTGATGCCTATGTCGTATCACTTATCCTGCCCAATCTGATATATGTCATTATAGGTGGGGCGATTGCCACCACCTTTATTCCTGTTTTTACCGATACTATTATCCAGAAAGGAGAAAAGGAAGCTTCTCTTCTGGCCAGTTTGATAATAAACCTTTCCATAATAGGTGTCCTTGGTATATCCGGGCTGGGAATAATCCTTTCCCCCGGGCTTATCTCTCTCATTGCTCCCGGTTTTAGTGCTGAAGCCAAAGGCCTGGCGGTGGAACTTACCCGGATTATGTTTCCTTCCGCCTTATTTTTAACCTTATCTGCATTAGCAGGGGCTTTGCTCAATTCCTTTAAAAAATTTGCCCCCCCTGCTTTTGCTCCCATAGTTTTTTCTTTGTCCATAATCCTCGCAGTGTTATTTCTGGTTCCCCATCTGGGCATATACGGGCTGGCACTTGGCACCTTGCTGGGTACCCTTTTGCAGTTTATGATACAAATTCCTTTTTTAAGAGGTTTAAATCTTTCCTATCAGCTTAAAATCCAGCTTACTCACCCGGGAGTTAAAAAAATCCTGATTTTAATGGTTCCTGCCCTTATCGGAACCTCGGTCAATCAGTTATATGTAATCATTGATAAAATACTGGCTTCTACGCTCACTACCGGCAGTATTTCTGCTTTAAACTATGCCAATAAACTTACTTTCCTGCCTTATAACCTTTTTGCTCTGGCCATTTCCACCGTTATCTACCCTTTTTTAAGCGAACATGCCGCCAGGAAAGACATGGCCCGGCTGGGCGAATATGCGGTAATGGGCATCAATATGATGTGGCTGTTTACCATCCCCGCCAGTGTAGGGCTTTTGGTCCTGGCCGACCCGCTGGTGAAGCTCTTATTTGAAAGAGGCGCCTTTGACCAAACTTCTACCGCCATGACAGTCCTTGCCCTTAAGTTTTACCTGCTGGGTCTCTTTGCCCAGGGAGCTACCCAGATCCTTAACCGTACTTATTTCTCCATGCAGGACACCAAAACGCCGGTTAAAATAAGCCTTTTTTCTGTTTTGCTTAATTTTATTTTCAGCCTGATTTTAATACGCTATCTGGCTCATGGCGGGCTGGCTCTGGGCACTTCACTGGCTGCCATATGTAATCTGGTACTCGTATATATCTCCATACAGCGCAGGCTAGATACGCTGCCTCCAGCCAGCCTTTTGGCCGCAGGAGGCAAAATAGTTCTCGCTTCTATCATCATGGGCATTGCCGTTTCTCTATTTTACTCAGGCCTAGAAAAGGTTTTGCCTTTTTCCGGAATATCCTATCAAATCATAAAAGTAAGCAGTGCCATACTAATCGGTTGTGTCGTATATACTATATCCATCCTGCTTCTGCGCATAAAAGAAGCTGAATACCTGAAAAATCTCCTTCTCAGGAAAACCTCATAAAAAAAGCCAAACCTTAAAGCCAGGTTTGGCTCTATTTTACAGCACTACTTCTTTAAGATATTTTTGGGCCAGTTCCAGGTCTCCCGGTTTATCTACATCGACTCCTACCTCAGCATAAGGGGAAATAATCGCTTTTCCTTTAATTCCTACCACTTCATTAAACCTTTTTTCCGCCATGGCAATCGTAAGGTTTTTCATAAGGTAGGCCAAAACCAGATTAAAACCCAAAACCTTGGCCATAGCCAGCGGGTTTTTCCTTCTCCTTACCAGTTCTTTCGCCATATTCAGAACCCTGTCTATCACTTCTGCACGCAGCAAAAAAAGATTTCCGCCGGTAAAAGTTCCTTCTTTAAGGGTAACATAAGTTCGCTTAACCCCGGGAAACTTTTCTTCATTTACCTTTTTTTCTGTTATCGGATAGCAAAAGTCGGCTCCGGTCTCTTCACTCCGCAGGAGAAAATCTTCAATCGCCTCCCGGGTAATAAAAGGTATATCGGTAGGCATGATCAATATCTTTTCCGTTATCCCGCCTTCTCCTTTCAGCACCTCGACCGCATTTTTAAAGCTATCCACCGCATCCTCGCCAGCCGGGGTAAAATAAATTTCTTTTTCTCCTCTAAAGATGTTTTTTAAGGCTTCAACCGGCCCGCTTATAGCCACCCGGCGAATAAGAGGAGATGAGCGCAAAGCCTTATAAACATAATAAATCATCGGGTAATTGCCTATGATAATAAGGGCTTCATTCTCATAAGGAGCAATTTTTTTAAGTTCACTGCTGCTCTGGCCGCCAGCCAGAATAATAGCATCATACTGCATTTAAGCTTACCTCCATTAATCATGCATAGGAAAGCCGTCCTTTTTTATCGCCTCTAACATGCTGTTTTCTGCGTTTTCAATATGCTCCTGGGCTAGATTCCTGGCCAGCTGTATATCCCTAGCCTGCAAAGCTTCCACAATACCCCGGTGTTCATCCAGCGACTGCTTCATCCTTCCCGGATAGGCAAGAGAAGTAGTCCTGAATCTCTGAATCTGCTCCCGCAGATTGCTTATAATATGGTAGAGCCTTTCATTGCGGCTGGCCCGGTAAATAGCATCATGAAATTTAGTATCTACCTCAATTAATTTCTCCATATCATTAGCGGCAATCGCCTCTGCCTTCTCTACCAGCAGCCTTTCCATCTCTTCCAGTTCCTCGTCCGTAATGCGCTCAGCAGCCAACCCGGCAGCCAGTGCTTCTAGAGCTGCCCTTATCTCGAAAACATCAGCAATATCTTTAAAAGAAAGGTCAGCTACATAAGCCCCTTTGCGCGGAACCATGACAATAAACCCTTCCAGCTCCAGTTTGCGCAAAGCTTCCCTTACTGGAGTACGGGATACTCCCAGCTCTTCCGCCAGCTGAATTTCCATCAGCCTCTCCCGCGGTTTTAAAGTGCCGTTTATAATAGCTTCCCTTATCGCTTCCAAAACCAGCTCCCTGAGCGGCTTATAGGAATCAAGATTAACCGGTTTGAGCCTTCTTTCTTCCATCACTCATCACCTCGAATATATGATGTAACCACTTTAACTAAAGGATACTTTCCCTGCAAAAAGCTGTACGCCCTTAAGGCCTCTTTTTCTTCCCTGAAAATACCGAAAACAGCAGATCCACTGCCGGACATAAGGGCATTCAAAGCCCCGGCTCTTTTTAAATCATCTTTTATGCCGGCAATTTCCGGATAGAGTTTTATAACCGGCATTTCCAGAACATTTATCATATTTTCCGCTATACTAATAATATCATAATTTTCCCAGGCTGCAAGAAAAGCCTTGAGATCGCGCGACATTTTCACTTCTTCTTTTTTAAAATTTCGGTAGGCTTCCGGAGTAGAAACAGAAAAGTCCGGTTTTACAAGCAGCATATGAAGCAGGTTTTCCCTTTTAAGCGGGCTTATCAATTCTCCCCTTCCTTCCGCTAAAGCCGTCCTTTCCCAAATAAAAAAAGGCACATCAGAGCCAATTTCGGCTGCCCAGAGAGCCAGCTCTTCATGGGGTACATTACAGGCCAACAGATTATTAAGCCCTTTAAGCACAGCTGCTGCATCGCTGCTGCCGCCGCCTAACCCTGCTCCAGCCGGTATTTTTTTATCAATATAAATTTCTACTCCTTTTCTAATACCGCATTTCTCTGAAAAAATCGCCGCTGCCTTATAAGCCAGGTTTTCACTCCCTTGAGGGATAAAAGGTTCGCTGCATCTTACCCTAATCCCTTCATCTCTTAAACTTATTCTTATTTCATCCTTCAAATCTATAAGGTGCATAACAGTTTGGATTTCATGATACCCGTCATCCCGTTTGCCTTTTATGTCTAAAAAAAGGTTCACCTTGGCCGGTGCTTCTATATATATATGTTCTGCCATATCTACTGCTCCTTTGGGAGTATTTATATTATTATATTATAAACTCTTTTTGGCTTAAATTTTTCATAAATAAAAAACCATGGCACCTGATTTGGCTAAATTAGCTGCCCAATCAGGTGCCCGGTTAAAAATCAAGCGACATATCTCCATTTTATAAGCCGGATGTTTAAGAATAAAAGCAAGCGATCGATAAGGTAACCTACTATACCTGCCATAATCATAAGGGCTATCAATTTATCCGTATACATACGCGTCTGTGCTTCCACCATAGCGTAACCAAACCCGGCACTTGTTGCTATAAATTCAGCACAGATAACTGACATCCATCCGGCCCCGACAGCTATCCTCATTCCGGTCATTATATCAGGAAGTGATCCAGGAAAAATAACATCGGAAAAGATATGCCAGGGTTTAGCCCCCATACTGCGTGCTGCATGGTAATAATCCCTATCTATGCCCTGAACCCCGGCAATAGTATTTAAAATGATGGGAAAAACCCCGGAAAAAGCAATCAGAAATACCGTAGGCCCATCCCCCAGACCAAACCATACTATCGTTAAGGGCACCCAGGCCATAATCGGCACCTGCCGCAGTGAACCTATCAGGGGATCCATAATTTGCAAAACCGTTTTTGAATATCCCATCAGATAGCCCAGCGGCACCCCAATGGCTAAAGCATATAAAAAACCAAGCAAAACCCGCTTTAAGGTGATTAAAAGATTTTTTAAGATCCAGGGGTCTCTTACCGCATCATATAAAGCAACCGCCGTTTTTAAAGGAGTAGGAAGCAAAAGTTCACTATTGTATTTTAATGCTGCCATCTGCCAGACTAATATAAATAGAACTAGGGTCAGAAGCATATAGAAAAAAGAAACTGCTTTTTCCCTTTTCACTACTTTTGATCTGACAGAGGGGATAAAAATTTCACTCCCGCCTTTTTCCATATTTCAATTTCCACCCCCTTGGTTTCATCTCCATTCGAGACATTTTGTTGTAAAAAAGCACTTAATTTTTCCACCTCATTAAGTTCATGGGCTGCTTTATCCCAGGCCTGCATAATCTCTTTAAATTCCTTTAGGTTCAGAACTTCTTTGTTAGCTACCAGAACATAAGTAATCACATCTTGCCCTTCCTCATAAACAGGCATTAGGGTTCCTTTTATCCCCTGGCACTTGCTTACATCAATAACTACTCCGTCTACCACCCCTTTTTCCAGGGCATAAGGCAAAGCAGTAGAAAGCAGGGGAACCGGCCTTACCCCCTTCCATTTCTTATGGATTAAGTCTTTTTGATACCAGCGATTCTGGGTATAGCCTATGGTTTTAATATTCTGCTCCCTGCCCAAAACAAATAAGTCTGAGTTAGCCAGTACCGGGCCTACAATAACATAACGCTCATCTTTGGCTATAAGGTCTTCTGCTGCATCAGGACAAATTACAGCCATATTTACCTCGCTGCTAGATAAAGCCCAGGCGGAAGTACTGCTGCAGCAATCTTTTATCGCATACATGTCGAACCGCTCCTCTACCTTTAAACCAGGCAGCTTATTAGCTATCATATATTCTACTATAAGGCCTCCGGCATCATCAGGTACTCCTATAACCAGAAAATCGTGGGCTTTGCTCTGGCAACCTCCTAAAAAGGGCATAAAAATAATCAGCAAAAAAGGAAGCAGAAGATGCTTCTTCGACCTTCTGCCCCTCATGATATACTGCATACAATGGAAATGTTTAAGCATCAATTTCCTTAGCCTTCTTTTTCCAGTCTTCATAGCTCATCCCCACCGGGAATACGGGGTCAACCTTTTCTTTTATAAATTTATCAAAATCTTCCAGATTGCAGCTCTTATAAAATTCTATATCAATAACATCTTCATAAGCAGGCACTTCATCCATAAGTTTTTCATTCTGGTAAACCTTCATGGCAAACCTCATCTGCCCCTCGTCTATTTTCCAGGTCAGCGTCCGCCCTTCTGCTACACACTTCTTATAAATAGTCCTGAGGGCAACCTCTTCCGGAACATGGTAATACTCGGCAAATATCCGGGCAGATTTGATCGGGTGAGTATAAACATATTTCAAGGCTTCCACATGAGCCTGCACCATTTTTCTGGCTAATTCAGGATGTTCTTTTTTAAAGTTTTCATTCATGGAATAAACACAGCAGGATCCCATCTGTTTTTCATCACCTGTCATCATTTCCATATAAGTAGCCATAATATAACCGGTTCCCTCATATTCCGCCATGGATGCCCAGGGATCACAGCAGGTAAAGCCTTTTATCTGCCCGGTCTTAAGAGCCAGATAAGCTGCCTGGTCTGAGTCAAACTCTATGCATTTGTAATTGCTTCCTTCTACCGGTATTCCTAAAGTTTTGGCATATACCGGCCAATCTTCACTTTTCTCCGGTTCATTGCCAATACCTAAAGGTTGCCCAATAAGATCCTGGGGTGATTTTATATCATTGGCGACTACCAGATACATCGAACCACCTATATGGTTGTTGGCAGCTACCTTTATGGGTGCTCCTTTCGGCCTGGAGGCCATAAGTCCCCGCGTTCCTATATAACCAACATCCATCTGTCCTGCTGCCATAGCCTGGGGAACCTTCCCATTGCCAAACAGCTTTACCTTAAGCCCCATTTGTTCATAGATGCCAGCTGCTTCTCCTACCACAGCCCCAATCATATGGTCACAGTTATAATAGCCAAGCTTAACTACATAATCATCTTTTCCTCCTTCTGCTGCCGGCTTAGTTCCACCACAACCTGTAATAGATACGGCAAAAACCAGAAGCAATAATAATGTCAGCCATTTATAATTCCTTTTCAAGAAAATCTCCTCCTCAGTTATGATTAACAACAGTTATCCATATTTTCTGCAAACAAATCGATAAGGCCCTCTTCCTCTATCCGGTAAATAGCATATCCCACCTCACTTCCTTTGGTACCGCTGATAATAAGCTCAACGGGAGGCTTATTATCAATATCCCTGAATTGTATCTGCTGATTTTCAACTGGTGCCGGCATATCTCTTAACAAGCGGTAATCATTACCCTTCCTAATCAGTACCCGGGTAAAACATTTCTTATGCTGGCGGTAAATTATAACCAGGTCTTCAGCCCCATCACCATCAAGATCGCCTTCTGCCCACACTACCACTTCTTTACCCGGATTCGCCTCCTGCCACTCCCTCAGTGCCTCTGGCCAATCCCCAACCTGCCTTCCTTCATTAGAGGCATGGTATTTACTGAGCAGGCTGCCTGCCAAAATTAAGGCTATAAGAAACAAAGCCACTTTTATGGCATTTTTCCCTTTCATGCAGTTTCCTCCTGAACCCACAATACTTTTATCCGCGGCCAGTAGTGGTAAAGAGCCAATCCAATAACTAGAAAGGCACAGGTATACTGCATCCAGGGAGCAGAAGAAAAAATCAGCTTATTGGCCAGATTTACAGCCTCCTGCCCTTTTGAAAGGTCAAAAAAAGGCACAAAATCAGGCAAAAGCAGAAGATTAGCTATATATCCAGCTGCCAGTGAAAATAAGACCATACTCAAAGAATAAATAAAGACTGTTCTTTTCCCTATCATTTTGCCTATGCTCAAAAGCTCCGGCAGATTGGTAGCCGCCCCGGTCATCAAAAAAGTTATGGCTATACCGGGAGCTGCCCCGCTAGCTACCAGTGCAGCAACAAAAGGAATATGCCCTACTGCACAAACATACATTATTGCTCCTAAAAGGGCTATCCCCCCTATAGATATAATTCCCGGGTCACCTAAATAGCCTTTGATAAATTGCGGCGGCACCACAGCAGTTATAAAGCCTGCCAGCAGCATACCTATTATTACCCATTTGCTCACCATAGCTCCCAGGTCTAAAAAACCCCACTGCACTCCGGTTATGATCTTCTGCTTAAGGCTTATTTTTTCACCGCTTTCCAGGCTTACCCTGACTTCCTGCTCCTCTATCCCCGGGGCTTTAAGTTCATTTCCCGCCCAGAGATTGCCTAAAAACCCTATCCCTATGGGAATCAGCAAACCGCATAACAGGTAGATGGTGGCAATCTGAGGCCCTAAAAGGCCGTAAGCCAGGAGAACAGCTGCCGGATTGATAATAGGGGTTGCACATATAAAAGCCAGGGTCGGCCCTAAATAAGCACCTGAATAATAAAGGCCCAATCCCAGAGGTATTACCCCACAGCTGCATATGGGAAGCAAAAAACCAGATAAGGCTGCTTTCACCAGAGAAGAAAATTTTTTATTGCCCAAAGAAGCCTGCAGTTTTTCCGGGCTCAATATATTATGCAAAATTCCAGCCAGTATAAAACTTATAACCAGCCATACCGAAGCCCCTTTTAAAAGTTCAAAACTTGCATACAAAACCTTCTCCACAAACTGAAAAACAAACATTTAACCCTGCTCCTCTACCGCCTCTTTTATAGCCCTTTCAATAATCTCCTGATTAAGCTGGTCATACTTCTTTTTACCGTTTATAATCATGGTTCCTTTGCTTACCATGCCGTATTTGCGTATATAGTCCATATCTTTTCCTGCCGCATAAAACTTGAGGTTAACCTGGTCTTTATAAGGGGCAGCTGCTTTTTTGATCATCTCTTCATAACTGGCACAGCAGGAACAGGTATTTATAAATTCAATTTCAACTTTACCCATAATCCTCACCTCCATTAAAAACCTGTAACTTAAAGGGTAATTACCTGATCTACACCGATAGAGCCCAGAGAAGCATAAAGATGCGGGAAACATCCGATAGATGCTCCAGGTATAATCTGGTCTGCAATCCCTCTCTCATAAGCACATTGATCACATGCCATGAGGAGAAGCCCTGTTTTTTCATGCAGTTTCTGCAGGCTTTCCCCCATTTCGGTACCATTTAAAAGGAAAAAAGTATTATCCATAAAAAAGAACATGCCTACTACTTCGACCCCATGCCTGTCCTCCATAATCTGCGGTATAATCATGTTTTTCAGAATTTTCTGGCTGTTTGGCGAAGAAAAAACATAAGCAACTTTCATCATTAAACCCTCCTTGATTTTTATTCAGAATCATCTCTTATACCACCAGGCAGCGGCGCTCTTCTTCCGTTATTCCCCCTTCCTTATTAAATTCACCTTTAACTGCCCTGCGCAGCACTTCCATCAGATAATTTACCTTGCTCCGGTAGGCAGATGACATCCTGTTACGGGGGCGTTCATCATTTAAAACTAAGTCTTCAATTATCGTTCCCCGGGCGCTTGACATGACTATAATCCGGTCGCTTAAATAAACCGCCTCCTCCACATCATGGGTTACCATGATAACTGTTGTCTTATCTTTTATAAAAATCTGCTCCATTTCTTCCTGCATAGTTTTGCGCATCTGAAAATCAAGGGCCCCTAGCGGCTCATCCATAAGCAAAACCTGCGGCCTGGGGGCTAATCCCCGTGCCACTGCTGTTCTCTGTTTCATACCGCCCGATAACTGATGGGGATATAAATTTTCTTTTCCTTTAAGGTTGACTAAATTAAGGAGTTCTTCCAGCCGCTCATCCTGTTCTTTTTTGGAGATTCTTTGTTTTTTTAAGGGATAAAGGATATTTTCCTTTACTGTCATCCAGGGAAACAAAGCATAATTTTGAAAAACAAATGCCCGCTCCGGACCTGGTTTTTCCACTTTTTTACCTTCTAAAAAAACTTCTCCCCGGTCTGGCCTTTGAAAACCGCCCATTATAGTAAGCAAAGTAGTTTTTCCACAGCCAGAAGGACCTAAGAGGCTTACAAATTGCCCTTCCATAATTTTTAAATTAATATCTTCTAAAACTATATGCCTCTTGCCTTCTACTTCGTAAGACTTACTAAGGCCTTTTACTTCCATCTTATACATCACTTATCATCCTTTCTCGCTGCAGAGGGATTTTAATCCCAACCAATATAATTGATATTAATTAAAAATCTAATGTATGCTTATAAAACCCAATTACATTATATAATTCTTTTTCATGACTTCAATCTGTTTTTTTACATTTTTAATATATTAATTTTATTTTTATAATAACTAAAAGCTATAACCAGTATATGTATATAAAGTAATAAGCAGGGAAGGGTTAACCTTTCCCTGCTTTAAGGGGGAATGATGGAATATCTATTAATTTTAGGGTTATCATGCTGAAAAATTTTATTTTTACCTGGCCTTAATAACTTCCCCTTCTTCCGGTCCACCTAATTTTACCCCGCGGGGCAGGAGTTCCAGACATTTAAAAGTAACCCTGGCTTCTTCCGGAGAATCAAAACTCAGCCCTTTATCTGAAGAAGAAACCAGGCACAGGGGCGGGAAAAGCACACACCACCAGTTTTTCCCTTCTCCCTCTCCTATAACTACCTTTACCGCTTCATACCTTCCGGCGGGAAATACCAGGTTGCCGTAAGACTTAACCGGAAATTCAAATTTATCAACATAGACCTCTACCGGATAGGAAAAACCTTCTTCTCTAATTACCTTCAAAGCAATCTTTTTTATTTCCTGTCTATTTTCTTTAGCTATTAAAACTGCTTCCTCTTCGGTTTTGGCCTCTCTAAACTCATCCTGCATAAACCTGACAATTTCATCTTTGACCTTAATTTTTAAGGCCTGGTCTTCTATGCTATCACTGTTGGCAACTACATGGAGCCTCAGTACACTATCTTCCAGCGGCTTTCCACCGGCTTTAACCTGCATCCCTGCTATAACTAATCCGGCAATAATTATTAAACTTGCTAGTTTGCGCATTAATTTATCTCCCCCTATTAATCTCCTTGTTTAAATTATTTCCTTATTTTCTTTTTTTAAACGGTAAAAGCGGGGGTTTTTTAATAAGCAAACTGTCCTGGTTATCCTAAGAATAAACATGTAAAGATACAAGCGGATCTTCGCATTTTCCAGATAAAAATCCCCCTGTTTCCGGCTAAAGCAAGAAACAGGGGTATTTTAGAGCATCTCGTCCGTAAAGATACTGCAGCCCCAAAAACTACGGCTTGAAGAACATAACCTTTATTGAGGTACCATGGTGATTATGATTTGCCCTACATAAGTTCCATTTAAAGCAGAGGGAGGAACTACAAGCCTTATTTCAAACTCTTTTACATCTCCTTCCGGAGTAGCCATGGCAGGTGAAGTCAATAAATTCTGGGGAGCAGTGCTATTAACAAACCAGTTACTCATACCAGCTTCCCGGTATTGAACCACACTGGCACTCAAAGTTGCAGGTCCTGATAGATTAGTCCCACTGATAGTAAGCATATACTGATTATTACCATAGCAAATCGTATTAAAAGCTTTGGGTTCAGTAGGAATGCCAGGATGAACATCCTCAAAACTGAGCATGCTAGGACCTAATTCTAAAACATCAGGCCTCTCTATATTAGCTACCACAGCTAAATTAGCTCCCCATGCTGAAAGCGGCAAAAATAAGATCAAGGTACCAATAATAAAAACCGAAATATATTTTTTCATATGTCCTCCCCCTTTCATCAGGCAGAGTAGCCAAAAACGTCAGCTATATACGAAGATAAATTTTATCTTACTTTATATTATAGTAAAAAGTATATTATTATAAAAATAGCAAGTGCTGTGTTTACTTAAATTATTCCCCAAACAACACAGCACTTGCCAGGAGCATTTTAATTTTTTTATTGTGGGACAGCAGTTATGGTGATGTTTGCACTGTAAGTTCCATTCGGTGCATGGGCCGGGAAGTTAAGCCGTATATGGAAGGTCTTCTGATCTCCATCGTTAGTAGCTGTTGAAGGGCTTGCCAGCATGTTTATAGCAGCGGTAGTTGCTGATACATAAGTAGAAGCACTTGTTTCCTTGAATTGGAGAACAGAAGCCGGCTGGCTTGCTGGGCCTGTAAAAGCTGCTCCCTGCAGCGTAAGCTGATAGGATCCGTTTCCGGTAGTAGTTGCCGTAAGGATTTGCGGATCGGTAGGAACTCCAGGTACTACATCAGTAAAATTCATGGTAGTCGGGTTAAGAGCCAGATTTAATACCGATTGTACATTAGCAGTTATAGCCAGGGTAGCAGCCTGAACTATGCCAGCTGTAGATAACAGCAATCCCAGCATCACAAAAACTACGACTATTTTGTTCATTTTTTTCACTCTCTTTCACCTCCTTCCTTTAGGCATAGTTTTTTTATATAAAAAATCTCTAGTCTCCGCGTTTAATCTTTTCTTCTGCTTCTTTAAGCCTTCTTCTCAAACTGGCTATATAGAAGGCTATAGCTAAAATTCCTCCTCCCGCCACAAGCAAAATGCCCAGCAATGTAAGCAGCGGAATCACTATAAAAGAAAACTGGCTGGGGATAAAGTTTTCCCCATCATAAGTTAAAAGCATTTTACCTTTAAAATAACCTACAACAGGAGCTTCATCCCACTTAACAAGCATAGTTTTGTTTTGCTCAGGCAGTACATTAAATCTGGGTATAGCAATCTCCGTTTTCTGGCTTCGCCAAACATCTTCAATAACAATATTTCCTGTTACTTCGAGGTGGACATTTCCGGTATTAGTCACAGCAACAGTAAAAACAGGTGGCGAAAAATGCCAGAAATTGGTGCCTGCCTTATCTATATGCCAGCCGGGGCGAAGATCGAGGTTACCTAGAAGGTCAGTAACCTTGATATAAACCAGAGCGCGAATCTCCGAAGCAACACTTATACCGGTAGTTTGCTTATCCTGGGGATCCAAAACAGGTATAAACTTAGCGCTAAAATATGTCACATGTTCTCCCTGTTCAGCATTTTCCGGTATATCAAACCGAATCTTCACCCTCCCTTTTTCCCCTGGACCCACCTTTTCCGGAGCACTGATAATCGTTGCCCACTTCATAGGAGACCAGCGAATATCCGGATTTTTTACTTCTTCCCATTTATTTCCCTGGATGCGGTAATCCTGTATATACACCTCCAGCTTCATCTCTTCTGAACCGTTGTTTTTCACCTCAAATTCCTGCTCAAAAAAATCACCCGGTCTTACCGTCTTATCAACTATAGTAGGTCCTAAACTTACTCCATTTAATTCTACCGCCTTGGCTGGCAATAATAGTAAAAATAAAACGGCTAGATTTATAACCACAATGGCTGGATGCCGATAATTTTTCATTACCAAATCCTCCTGCTGCATAACATAACTATTAATCATTATTTTTATTTTATGGGATTATCTTTTTTGTTTTTTATGTCGAAAATCCGCATTTTTTATGGCCTTATAAAATTTTTTTATCACATTCGAAAATAATTATTTGTTATTTTGCTAATTTTAGCAAGATTTTTTTAATAATAAATAAGTCCTATTTTTTTAAGCAATTTCTAGGTTTAAATTTTACTATTTATCAGTTTTTAAATTAATAATCAGAATTTTAACTATCATGCTCCTTAAATATAAAGCCGGTATCCGCTTTCTACCTGTTTATCGTCATTTCCGGTTATGCAAAAAACATCCCTGCACCTACCTTAAGATGCAGGGATGTTTGCAATAAGCCTGTCTGTTACGGTTAAGATGCAATCAACAAAAATTCTAATATTTACAGTATCATGTTTACGGCTCATTATAAGTTATGCGCACTTCCCTCGTGCTCTCGTTCCAGTCAACCTGGCACCCCAAATTTTCAGCAATAAAGCGCAGGGGCATCATGGTGCGCCCAGGGGGCAAAATTATGGGCGTTACCCGGGAATTGTCCGGATCGATGGATTTATTAAACCCGTTTACCCGGGCAGTATTCTGGTTTATCCACAGCTCCAGTTTTTTATCCCCCATTTGGATAGTGACCTTCTGCTCGTCAGGGCTCCATCCCACCTCGGCCCCCAAAGGCTCGGCAACATAGCGGATAGGCAAGAGGGTTCGGCGGTTCTGGATTACGGGAGCCGTATCTAAGGCAGCCGGCAGATCATCTACATAATACTTCTGGCTGTCAATATAAAAGCGCAGAACTATGGACTTTGGTAATGATGGTGTTTCTATACCTTCTTCCGCCTCTGTAGCTGGCGGCGGCTCTACTTCCGCTAGAGTCTGGGCCCCGGCTATATTGGAGTATTCTGAATCACCGGCACTGTTCCTCGCTTTGACCCGGAAGTAATAAAAGGTTCCCGGATTAAGTCCGGTATTTTTATAAGCAATAGTATCGGCAGGAAGCAGGGCTATTTCCGTAAAGTCACGATCCGGATAAAGGGAGCGTTCTATTATAAATGCCGTTTCATCTGTCGCATTATCTGTCCAGCTAAGATAAATCGCCTCCTTGCCATGAGGGGTAGCTGCAAGGTCAGACGGTTTTGCCGGCGGAGTAGGGATAACTGTCTCGCTCAGAGTAGTTGCCGTAGCTATATTGCTGGGATATGATGCATAATGAGGGTTAAAGGCATAAACACTAAAAGAATATTCGGTGGCAGGAGCAAGCCCTTCCACCACATAGGAGGTAGTGTCGGCATTTACCTGAGCAATCTTAGTTAAGGTTCCTCCACTTCCTATCTGCAAGATCCCGAATCCGGTTTCGTTGCTTGAATTATCATTCCAGGTGAGTTTAATAGAGGTGCTGGATAAAGCTTCCGCGTTCAGATTATTGGGGGGAAAAACATAATGGGGATTTGCAATGCGGACCAGATCAGAAGTGTTATAATAATAACGTAATACCAGCATAGGCGGTATTCCTTGCCATGATGATTTGCATACTACCAGTTTTAATCTCGTATCGATATAATGTCCTGGCGGAGTCGGCACATTCCAGAGATAAGATCCCGGATTGCCTGAAACCGTATCAATTAAAGTCCATCCGTCTTGACTCTCGTAGTAAAGAGATACACTGCTGATAGAGCCGCTAGCATCCCACTGCACAGGATACTGCATCCCTCCAATTATAGCAATATTACCACTTGGCCTTATGAACTGAATGCTGGAGTCAAGCTGGGCTGTATCCACAGCCTGCACAAAAGTAGCCATCGTAAACCACCAGGCTATCATCCACAACCCCAGTATCATCCCTAAAAATAACCTGCTTTTTTTCATACCTTACCATCCCTTTCTCATATTCCACTCCTACAAATATACAACCCTACCTTTAGGCTCAGCTTACCATAGGAAAAATATTTTTACAAGGCTGGCGCTTCTTTCCGTTGTCCTAAAAATATTCCCTATAAAGAAAGGAGCCTGGTCGCAAAATGGCATATTTAACCAGGAGCATACTAGAATTGCCAAAGCAGAAGGAATATGAAGATATTTGCCCTGGCGGCTAAATGCCGGAAATATTATTTAAGTAGACTGATAAAAATTCTTTCCTATCCTTCGGAAGTTAAAACCACCTTCGGCGCACAATAGAGTATTTACATTCTAAATTTTTTGAAATTTAAATCCTTTAATATACCATTTAAGATATTAGCCCATAAGTAATATTCATGAGGCATAAAAAAATATCTAATTGCAAAATTTGTTAAATTTAAGGTTTTTTTATTGACACTTATTGTGAAAGTTATTACAATATCAATTGTAAGGTTTGCAGTGGCTTTTCCCCACATGCAATTTTACTATACACTTTCTAATTCCCCCCCCCGAGATCAGACATCACTTAAAGGAATAAGTGGTGTCTGTTATTTTTTTATTCTAACGATGATAGGTTTTCACATATTCCTGCATCTTTTCCTCTAATTTACGCTTAAGCCAGGAAACCATCTCTCCTTCGCCTTGATAGCTTACTCCGTCTATTTCTCCAACCGGCACTATTCCCCGCAGGCTGTTGGTAAGGAAGACTTCTCCTGCTTTTTTTAATTCTTCCTGCTTAAAGCTACCCTCTTTTACTTTCAGGTTTTCCTTTTTAAGAACTTCCAGCACCTTTTGCCTGGCTATCCCCGGCAAAAGACCGCAGTCTATATGCGGGGTATAAACTGTATCATTAATAACCCAAAAAATATTAGAGCGGGAGGTCTCACACACCTCTTCCTTTTCATTAAAAAAAAGGGCATCATAAAAGCCTTTCCTCTCTGCTTCCTCATAAGCCAGGATGTTTTCCCAGTAGTTAAGGCTTTTTACCCTCAACAAAGGCTGACTGGAATGCCGGCGAAAAGGGGCTAGAGTTATTTTAACCGGCATCATATCTTTTAATTCCAGGCTTTCACCCATAACGCAAACTTTAGCTTTTTCCCCTTCCCGGAAAACTATTATCCGTAAAACGCCCCGGCTTATGCCGTTCACAAAAGGTATAAGCCGGGCAGCCTTTATTACCGGTTCTTCCGGGAAAACAGGAAAAGAAAAAGCCTCTAAAAAAGATTTAAGCCTTGTTATATGGTCATTAAGCCACAGCGGCACCCCTTCCTCAATCCGGGTAGTAGTGAAAAAGCCCTGTCCATAGCGAAAAGAAGGTGTATTTATACCTACTCCTGCTTCCCCTTCCGGGATTACCTTGCCATCAAACCAGACAAGCACTCCGGTTTACCTCCTTTTGGGTTAAAACTAAAGATTTTGTCTTGTGCCAGGTTTCTTCATATTCCATTTCGGGATCTGAATCAATCGTAAGCCCGCCTCCCGCCTGATAGTAGCCCCAGCCATCCTTTATCACCATAGTCCTTATAGCTATATTAAGATCGCAGTTGCCCCGGTAGTCTATATAGCCTATAGACCCGGTATAAACTCCCCGACATACCGGTTCTAATTCTTCGATTATTTCCATGGCTCTTATTTTAGGAGCTCCGGTTATGGAACCGCCGGGGAAAGTTGCCCTTAATATCTCCTCATAAGTTATACCCGGTTTTAACCTTCCCGTAACTATAGAATCAAGATGGAATATAGTAGCATAATCTTTTATGCGGAAAAGTTCCGGCACCCTAACTGTCCCCGGACGGCTTATCCTTCCCAGGTCGTTGCGTTCCAGATCAACAATCATCAAAAGCTCTGCTTTATCTTTTATGCTACAAGCCAGTTCTTCTCTCAGCATTCTGTCTTCTTCCGGATTTCTGCCGCGGGGGCGGGTACCTTTTATAGGCCTGGTTTCAATATAATCACCAGCGATTAAAATAAACCTTTCCGGTGATATAGAAAGGACTTCAAATTCCTCATAGCTTAAAAAAGCAGCAAAAGGAGCCGGGCTTATCCTTCTTATCACATCATATATATAGCGGCTGCTTCCTTTTACTTCAAACTTGAACCGCTGGCTCAAGTTTACCTGGTAAATATCTCCCTGTCTTATATAGTCGCGTACTTTGGCAATCGCCTTTACATATTCTTCCCGGGAAAAATTAGCCTTAAATTCCCCTATATAAGCACCTTCCTCAAAAGGATTTCTTATAGCCGCTATTTCTTCCAATTCTTTCTCCATCCGGTTTAGTTTTTCTATATCATATCCTGCCAGCCAGAGACTCTTATTCCGGTGGTCTTCGACCACAAAAGTGTCGTAAACGCCCCAGTACTGGTCATAAACCCCTACATCATCAATATTTTTAACCGGCAGCTTCTCTATCATATTTTTGAGGTCATAAGAAAAATAACCTACGATGCCTCCGGCAAAAGGAAAGGGAGATTTTTGCCCCCGCAAATCCTGGTTAGCCTTTAAAACCTTATCCACAAAAGATAAGGGATTGCCTTTAACCTTCTTAAAACTTTTTCCTTCCCGGTATTCGATAATATCTCCCCGGCTGCGTACCATCAAAACCGGATCATAACCCATAAAAGAATACTTCCCTACATCATCATCCCGCAAGCTGCTGTCCAAAAAGAAACTGTTTTTCCGGTTTAAGCGGGCATAAAGACTCCATAAATCACATTTCAGATTAAGCTTTCTCAAATACAAGAGAACTCCTCCTTCTCCTTTGGTTCTAAAATAAAAAACCAGCACATACTAAGTATGTGCTGGTTCGCATCCCAGCTATTAGCGTCCATTGATACTTTTTCAATTTTCCACTACAATTATATTGTTTTTTAAGGTATCTTACAAGTAAAAAAAGGAGGAGAATTTTTTATGATACTCATGATAGACAATTATGACTCCTTTACCTATAATCTGGTACAATATCTACAGGAACTCAAACAGGAAGTAATCGTCAAACGCAATGATGAAATAACCTTAAAAGAAATTATAGAGCTTGATCCTGATCATATATTCATATCCCCTGGCCCCTGCACTCCCAATGAATCCGGGGTGAGCCTGGAAGTAATAGAAAAACTGGCCGGGAAAATTCCTATTTTCGGCATATGCCTGGGTCATCAGGCTATCGGCCAGGTTTTCGGAGCTAAAATCATAGTCAACTGGCGTCAGATGCATGGTAAAACTTCCCCGGTATATCATGACGGCCAAGGGGTTTTTACCGGGCTTCCTAATCCGCTGACAGTAGTCCGCTACCATTCACTAGTTATAGACCCGGAAAGTGTCCCGGAAGACCTTATCGTAACCGCCCGCACCGCAGAAGGGGAAATTATGGGCATAAGGCATAAAAGCCTGCCGGTGGAAGGAGTGCAGTTTCATCCGGAATCTATCCTCTCTCAGGCCGGACACCAGATGTTACACAACTTCATAACTATTTACAGCAAAAAGCAGAATTAATTTCAGGTAAAGTGAGGAGCAGATCATGGAATTTAAAACAGAATTTGATACGCTGGAAAAGATTTACCAGGATATGTGCCACAAGGCAACCAACCCGAAAAACTTTTTCTTTACTTCCCGCTATGCTCACCTGCGCTCTATGGTCAAAGATGTTGCCCTCATCGGGGAAACCTCCCTTAATAATTATGTAGATGTCCTTATGGGGGAAAAAGATCTGCCCCATTTTGCGCAGGTAAAACTTTACATGTGCTATCCTGAGCGCTATCTCAAAGCGAAAAAAGATGAGTCTCTTTCCCCGGAAAAAAAGAAAAAAATAAGGCATATGCTGGAGCAGACTGTTTCTTTAGGTTTTATCGTCCATCTATTTCTGGTAGCCGAGCCGTGCCGGGAAAAAAACTTTTCCCGCATAGAAATGCAAGGGGTAGAAAAAGAGTGGGCCAGCCGCATTTTAAGAACTGATCGGGTATTAAGGCAATACAATATCGGAGTGCGCAAAATGCCCGGCAAAATATTTGACGCTTTTTATAAAGAATATATCGAACCTTTTATCACGAGAGAACTCCATATAACCGGATGGTTAAAGAAAAAAAGGCATTATGACTTTTTCCATAAGCTCTTTTTCAGCGGAGCCCTCTTGGGTTTAGAAATAGATTTTGCCACCCGCATGCTGCACGACTAGCCTACTAAAGCACCACGCGGTTCTTCCCCGTGGTGCTTCTCTCTATAATTCTATTTTTCGATTATATACCATAACTGCCGCCGCAAAAATCAGTAGCCCCTGAATGAGCAAAATAGTAAAGGACCAGGAAAAAATATTGAGCCATATTTTATCTGGTGTAAGGAGAAAAATTTTATCCAGTGAAAGTATGTGAGCTATATAAAAATCAACCTTTTTTATCACCCACCATAAGCCCAGGAATATAAAGAAAGTAGCCAGGTTTTGTAAACGAGGCACCATCCTTCCTAATATTTGGCTAAAAAAACTAAGGCTTGCCAGATAGGTAAAAAAAGCTATACCCAGCATATACAAAGAAAGATAAAAACCCCAGGGTATATAGCTGTAATTTAATTTTAAAAGCTGAAAAAAACCCGGCCACATGTAAAACCCCAGTAGAATGCCACTCAATGCCACAAGCAGAGTTCCTAAGACATACTGGGTAAGTATAGCCAACATTTTGCTTCCCAAGACCATTTCCCCTTTTACAGGTAATGAAAGGGTTAAATATATAATGTTATTATTCCATTCCCCACTAAAAATGCGAAAAGAAGATATAATAGGCATAAACCCTGCTAATCCTGCCATAAGAAAAACGGGAACAACAATATACCCATGGCCCAAACTGCCCCGGGAAAAAGCAAATACAGTCATTAAAATTATAATCCCTAATGTAACTCCTATATCAACAGCCAGACATCTCATTTCTTTTTGGTAAAGGTTTTTAAACATACCAACCTTACTCACCTTTCATCAACTCCTTCATTGTTTCTACTAGGGATTTTCCCCTTTCCTGCCTTATCACTTCCGCCTCCTGTTTAAGAACTATCTTCCCTCTCTTTACAAATACCACTTCATCTACTAAATTTTCGACTTCTCCAATCTCATGGGTAGCTATTACAATGGTTTGTTCACCTTCCCGGTAATCGCGGATAAGGGTATTTATTATCTCTTCCCTGCTTAAAATATCTACGCCGGAAAGCGGCTCATCCAGCAGGAGATAAGAAGCTCTCCTGGATACTGCCAAAAGCAGCTTGGCTTTAGATCTTTGCCCTTTAGAAATCTTATTTATCTTCATATCTGGCTCCAGGTTTAAAAAATGCATAAGCTCTTTATATTTATGCTCGTCCCAATCCGGGTAAAAAGCCTTTATAAAACAAGCTGCCCCTTCTATAGTCATCCAGGGATAGAGATAATCAACTTCCGGCAGGTAAGCAATTTTACTCTTAGCTGCTTGAGGATTTTGCCCGTCAACTTCTACCTTTCCCCGATCAGGACGGCTGAGACCTGCTATCAGCTTAAGAGCAGTTGACTTACCAGCACCATTCGGCCCAAAAAGGCCTATTATTCTACCTTTAGACAAACTAAAGCTAATACTATCTAGAGCTTTAACCTTTCCATACTGCTTAGTAACCTGACTAAATTCAATCATTTGATTGCCCTCCTTTATGTAAAAATTTTTCTACCAGCATCTTTATATCTTCATAATCAAAACCTAAATCTTTCATTTCGCGGACAAATCGTTCAGCTATTTCTTCTGCCATTTCTTTTTTCATAGCCATCAGCATTTCTTCTTCCACCCTTACAAAAGTACCCTGCCCTCTCAATGTTTCCACCAACCCCATATTTTCCATCTCCCGATAAGCTCTCTGCACCGTATTGGGATTTACCCTTACCATCTGAGCATACTCCCTTTGCGAAGGAATTTTATCACCTGTTTTAAGCTCTCCTCTTATCATCCTGCGTTTAAAATCTTCAATAATCTGCATATATATAGGTCTATCCGCAGCAAAATCCATTTTTTCACCTCCTTTCTAGTGCACTATTTAACTAGTTTACTATATTTATAGTATTGCATTTTTATAATAATGTCAAATTTATTTAGTAATTTCCTGCAAATAAAAACAGCCCGAAGATTATCACCCCCTAGGCTGTTTTTATCCCCATCGGTTTTTAAAAAAGACTACTTTTCTTTTTCCTCCTCGCGGTTTATATATTCCCTTATTATCATTCTGACCAGGGCACTCCGGGAAATCTGCTTTTCCCGGGCCAAACGCTTTATATCCTCAACCTGCTTTTTGGTCAAATAAAAAGTGGCGTGTTCAAACTTATCGGTGGCCATTTTAACCTCCTCTCTCGGTATCCCCCGGCAAAATCTATGCTTTGTGGATATTATATGTAAATAATGCCTTTTCTGTTACTATCTCTATTCATTAAGTCCCGCCTGGAGCTCGGCCAGTTTTTGCTTCATGGTCCTCCTTCCTATACGGATTAGGGCAGCCGCTTTTTTTATATCTCCTAAACCTATTTCCGGAACCGGGGGAGATAAAACCATATCCGAATAATATTCCAGAACATCACCTGAAGTTTCATAAACCAAAATACTCAAAGTCCGTTTTATGATCTGCTCCATACCCTGGACCGGTGTATCATATAGCGCACGCCCTAAATTTACGGATAATACATATTCTGCCCCCATTCTCCTTACTACCCCGACCGGGATTATTTCCTTAATACCTCCATCTACCAGCTGCATCCCTTCTAGCCTTGCCGGAATAAAAGTTACCGGTATAGATATGCTGGCCCTTACCGCCTGGCTCAGATATGCTTTCTTTACTACGGTTATATTTTTATTTATACCCACTAAATCTTGATTGGTAAAAATAACTTCGCGTCCACTGTCTATATCACAGGCAATTATAGCTAGAGGCATAACCGCATCATCTAACTTCTTGCCTCCGGTCATTTTATACACCAGTTTTTCTATTTTATCCCCTTTTATAAATCCACTTAAAGAAGCCTGAAATCCGGGAATATATAAAGAAAAAACATACTTTAAAAGCCCTTTAAGGTCATAATCCATATAATCACTTTTATCCAAATTTAAAACTAGTTTTTCCATAGCATAAGGAGAAACCCCTGCCGCCAAAAGAGCCGCCACTATGCTTCCCGCACTGGTTCCAGCTATAAAAGAAACCGGGATTTTATTCTCATGTAAAACCTGCAATATCCCGATATGAGCTAATCCCTTAAGTCCTCCTCCCCCTAAAGCTACCCCCAGTTTTTTCATCTTTTTCTCCTCTTTCTCCTCCTGATTTTCCCTAGCTCCCCGGCTAGATCATCTAAATTCAGCGGTTGCATTTTCTAACCATAAAATTAGTAACTTTTCTAACTGTACTCCGGTTGTTTTCCAAAAGCTCTTGCCAAAATTTACGGTACTCCTCTGTTTCGGTATTTTCATTAAAAACAATTATTTTCTTTTCCATCTCCTTCATCATACTTACTATTTCCTCCAGTTTGAGGCGCATGCGATTTTTCTCTTCCCGGCTTATTTTAATGTTTGACAATACCATCCCCCCTTTCTCCCCTTTGTTGCAAAATAAATGCCCGGCTTAATTGCCGAGCATAGCTCTAGTCTCTCACCTATTTGATAAGATAATCTTCGGGCTCAATTTCTCCATATACTATTACATCATGCATTTTGCCCAATTTGTTGATTATGTCTACATATACCTTTAAGCCTATACAGGTTCCAGCTACCGGGGTTGTTAAATTGCACGGATTGCCCGGATCTTCACAGCTACCTTTAATTTCGAAGTCAAAAGACCAGTTCTTAAGAATGACTTCAGACTGTTCAATTTCTTCCCGGAATTCTTCCATGGTAAGGGGCGGGTCAAATTCATCTAGTTCTATATTCTGCTCATATCTGTCACTGACTGTTACTATCTGATATTCGCCATCAACGACTACAAACATTATTACTTCATAATCAATCACCATTCTTACCCGATGAAAGAGGATTTCTGAGGAGGCATTTATAACTTTAACCTTTATATCTTCTACCGCACAGATCTTTCCTCCCACCTGTTCTTCAGGTACACAAAAAGAAGTATCTAAAATCTGCACCTGTTTGGCTACATATTTTGCCTTTATGACCCTAGCCCACAAATCAAGCATACAACCTTCCGGAAATTCACACTTAAGCCCATCGCGATTCATGTACTTTCCCCTCCTTATTATCTACCCTTTCCTGCTCTACGCAGTTTTTAAAACTTTAATTCTAGATTTCTAGGATATACTATGAAACCCGAAACCAAAGTGTTACTCCCCAAGGAAGGGAAAATATTTTTTTCATCTCATAACATGTTCGCATTCCACACGGGGGTCGCAGAAAATGGTAAATCCCAGCCGCCTTGCCTCTTCACAAAATCCTATATCCTCAGCTCCATACAAATCAGAATACCTTACCCCCTTTTCTATCACCCTTTTATGGATAAGATAAGCAGCACCTGTTACATCAACCGCCTGGATTTTATCCCGGGGAAAATCGGTTATATGCACATACCCTCCATTCTCTTCCTTTCTCAAGATATTAAAAACGGTTTTTCCTCCTCTTAACTCTCCATTGGGAACGAGAGCAGAAACTATATCACAGGCATGGCTGATAAGAGCAGATAAGGCATGAGGAGGAACAATTATATCACTATCCACTGAAAAAAGGTAGGAACAAGCGGAAAGCATAAACTGGTTAAGCAGAAGGTTTCGCAAATAAGCCAGTCTCCGGAAGCTGTATTCTCCTCTTTTATCTCCTCCCGGATGGTCAAAATCAACTAGCACTATCTTTACGGGAGCACGGGCATACATAGCAAACTGCCTGAGAATATCTTCGGTACTATCAAGCGAGTTATTGACTATAAAACAGTATTCTCGTGCCTCGAGTGGATAATCCATAGCTTCCAGAGCCTTAAGATAACGAGGTAAAATCCAGGCCCGGTTCCGCACCGGACAGCCTATCATAACCTTCAATTTTACCCTTTAACCCCTTTCGTTCCGGAAATAGAAGGCAGGTCCTTTAATTATATTTATTTTTAATTCCCGGGAAAAATAAAAACGATTCACTTTTCCCCGTTCATACAGGTTAGGCCAGGTGGTTAGCTTTATGCGCCACCTGCGTCCGACTTTAAGCCGACCGCCAAAACCGGAAACAGCCGGCAAATAGGAGATATCCTGGGGAGCATCTTGCATAATCTTTTCAGCTAAGGCCGCAACATAAGAAGGATTAATCTTTTCCTCCCTTTTTATTTCTTTTTCTGTCAGCTTTTCTTCAATAATTTTTACAATCTGCTTCGCCCTTACCATCCATGAATTTTGCCGGGCAGTAAAAATCCTCTTCTCCCTCTTTTCCGGGCTATCTTCAGCCAGGGCTCTAACTACCATCTCTATAAATTGTTCATGGGTTGCTGCCGTATAAATTAAATCCCCGTATTTTTGGACTTCAGGCAGGGAAGTTGATACCACCGGAATGCCTGATGCCATATATTCCCACATTTTTATGGGATTTACTGCTTCCACCATAGTTGTCTGTTTAAAAGGAATTATCCCTATATCAAATACCCGAACATAAAGGGGTAAATCCTTATAATCTTTATAGCCCATCCAGTAAATATTAGGCCGGTAAGGCACCCTGGTAACATTATATAAAGGTCCTACCATAACTATGCTGTACTCCGGAAAAGCATCTGCCAGCTTGGCAACCAGCTCTAAATCTACCCAGGTGGCTACTACGCCTACATATCCTATAACCGGACGTTTTATATTGGCAACATCATCCGGAACCGGCAGATCCCAACGGGAGAAATGTTCAAAGTCACATCCATTAGGAACAAGATAGGTAGAAGGATTCAGCTTACTGGCTCTTGCAAACAGTTTATCCGAGGTAGTAAGCACTATATCAGCTGTGCTTACTGCCTTTTCATAAAAAGGGAGCCAGGCGGCAAACTCATCACTGGGATCATCTACGCTATCAAATATAACTAAAGAAGGATTATACCTTAAGACTAAATCAGCCTGAGCCGCCGAAGTATAATATACTACGGGCTTTACATCTTTAAGGTAGGGCGCAGGATCGACATTATTAAAAAGATAGAGGTTAGGAATTACATTATCAATACCTCTTACGACCTTGCTTTGAGGCTGGGGATTATTAAGATAAAAACAGTTTATGCCTAGACGGGCAAAGCTTTGCATCAAATGCTGCGGCCTCTGCACCAGGTAATAATAATCTAGCGTCGGCGGGTACAGTATGCAGCTGATGTTGGTCATCAAATTTCCCCCTATTTTAGATTAACTGTCCTACTATCATATGCTTTCTCTATCTTATAAGTGCCTTCTTACCAGCCCGCCTGCTGACCACTCATTCTCCCCTAAACATCTTCTTTATCCTGCGCCCCAGATCAATTTCTTTGGGGGTGAAGCCAGCCCTTTTAGGAGGTAAAAAAAGCTCCTTATCAGGCATCAGGTTATTTTTCGGTTTTTCCGTTAAGCCTTTATAATGGTTAAGCTGTTCTTTAAGTTCCATATTACGTTTTTCGGCCTTTTTTATCCCCTGTTTAAGGCTCTTTATATCTTGTTCATACATAAAAAGCTTTTGCTTTAGATAATAGTTCTCCTCCGTTAAGCGGTCTATTTGCTCTATCCAATCAGGCAGCAGCCATTCTTTCCTGAAATCTTCTTCATCTCTCATCTCTACTCCCTCAATTTTAACCTCCTGATAGGAAGTTAAAAAAACCGTATATATAATCTGTATCTGGACATTAATCTTACTATTTACTTCTTCTCCCTTAAGGGAAAAGCTTAAAATTTTCATACGGGCGTTAATTTCTTCTCCCTTTTCCCCAGCATAAGCAAAGGCAGTTAAGGCTAAATTATCGTTTATAATTTCTTGCCAGGTCTTAAGCTGCACTTTTTCTCCTTTTTCCACCAGGCACAAAATATCAGCTTTTATATTTACTCCTATATTCCCTCCATATACTCGAGCTTCACTTTCTCTAAGCTTTATTTTTATATCTTCTATCCTGCATCCACTTTCTTCCAGAATATAAGATTTATCCAGGGTTATAACCCGAGGCTCATGAAGTTTTCCCCGTATAACAGGAACCCATATATAAATTTCTTCTTTCATCGCAGCCCTCAAAAAACATATTCTATTAGCATATTTATATTTATAAGCCAGCCCCTCTATGATTACCGCCAAATAAAAAAGGCTGCCTGAACACGCAGCCTCGATATTCCCCTTATTTTTTTATTCATTTACCGCTGCTATTTTTATCTCCTCATTCTTATTGCCATAAACGAAGAGTTCAACCGTAGATGTGAGCACATCAGCATAACTGTACGATACCCTTCTTTCTACTTTCCGTTCATTGATTTTTACCACAAATATATTAGGGTATATAGATTCCAGTACTCCCTCTCGTTCTACAATGCGGTTTCTTCCCTTATTGGCCTTTAACTTCACCCTGCTTCCTACAAAAGACTCCAGGTCTTTCCTTATATCTGCCAAAGCCCTGGGAGAACTCACATTATCACCTTCTTCTATTTTATTAATCGTAATAATTGTACCCCAAACCCCTCCTGATGTCAAGTTTTAAAATAAATAGTATATTAAAATTTTTCATATATGTCAACAAGGTTTAATTACAAAAATAAAACATTTTTTTAACACTAATTTAACATTTTGATAAAAACTTCGCCTCATTTGGTATATTTATCTGCTACTTTGCTGGCTGCACATGCATCCGGCTTTATGCAGGCAGCAAAACCACTGCCGATAATCATGCCCGTAATCTCTTTGACCAGTTCGCGGGTTTCCCCTTCATTGCCTACATCGAGATGAATTTCCACCGGCAGGTTATCCCTGCCTTTTTCTTTCAACAGCCGCGAAAGTTCGTCGGCTAAAGACAAACTTAAAGAAGCTTCATAAAAAATACGCTGGCGCATACTGCGGATACGGGGCTCCATTTCTTTGTAATAGTAATAACGCGCGCCTTTACCTACCCGATGTACAATTACCGCACTTACAAAACAGGTTTCCTTGCCCCAAACCTTGGAATCGCTACCTACTATTATCTTATAACTGCGCCTGGTATCCTCATTTATGTAATTTATAATATCATCTACTACTTCATCCATCGTCATTTCTCCCCGCGAGGGGCTTTTAAACTTCACCATTCCCGGCCTCCTGTTCTCCCAAAAGCTTATGAATAAGAGCATACTGTTCAATAGTTAAATCTTCAGGCCTGCTGTTAGGTATAATCCCTGCTTTCTCCAGCTTAATTTTTATATCCTGTTTATCCAGATGGTAAAAAACACTGCAGATATTAAGAATAGTTTTACGCCTCATCTGAAATGCTTTCTTTACCAGATCCTTAAAACTTTCCTCATCCTTTACCTCTACCTTCTTTTCCTCTAAAGGGGTTATCCTTATTACCCGGGAGTCAACCTCCGGTTTAGGATAAAAACAGTTGCGGGAAACATCAAGCAAAAAATCTGTTTCCGCTCTATATGCAGTCATTACGGTTAAAAGCCCATAATCTTTATTTCCGGGAAGGGCTAAAATCCTTTCCGCCACTTCTTTTTGCATCATAAGGGTTGCGCTCTGCATATGGGGACATTCTTCTAAAAGTTTAAAGATAATAGGAGTAGTTATATTATAGGGAATATTGGCACATACCTTGTAAGAGGGAACCTCGCTCAGATTAAAAACTTCCCTTAATTTCTGTTCTATGTCTAATTTCATAATATCCGCAAAAACTACCCGGATATTATCAAGCCCAGCCAGTATCCTCTCCAAAGGTTCCTTAAGGCTAGTATCTATATCAACTGCCATAACCCCTTTACTGTTTAAGGCCAATTCTCTTGTCAAAGCTCCCAGACCCGGCCCTATTTCGACTACATAATCCTCCCCGGTAATCGGAGCAGAATGCACAATTTTTCTTACAATATTAGCATCCACCAAAAAGTTCTGGCCCCATTTCTTACGGGGCATAAGGCTATATTCGCGCATTAATTTGTTTACAACAGCTATCGAAGTCGTATTCTCCATCTTTACTCCTCTTGCTGATAATTTTGTTTTCTATTATAGTACATATCATAAAAATTCCCAAGGAATATGCTTCTTACTTAATTATAATAATATGTCTTATAATTTCGCTTTATATTATATAAATATAGTGTAAATTGGCGAAATTTTTATAAAACCCCAAAATAATACCCGGGATAATCCCGGGCTTAAGATTAAAAAGCCGAACTTTCGCCTTTCATCCGATCCATCAGCTCATTTAAATCGCTCTTCATTCTTGATAAAGGCTTGCCTTCTAATATATCCGCTGCTGTATTTTTAATTCTTTTTACCAGCTCCGGATCAGTAGTAACATATACCCTCGATATTCTGTTATCTGCACGCAGAAGTTTATTAGCCACTTTAGTTTTAAGCCGTTCCATCTCAGCCGTATTGTTAATCATACTCCGATCAACATCTAGTCCAACCATGACTACTATTCCTCTGGTATTAGCCCCCGTAGGTCCCGCAATCATCCTTCCTCCGGGAGCAGTACCTGTATTATTAGTCATACCATTAAACCGATCATTATTAATAGTGGTAACGCCTGTTCTAGGCTGGTTGGCAACCGGGGTAGTTCCCGTCCCCTCAGTAACTACTACGGTTGCTTTTTGCACCCCGGCGACATTATCGGCCATGCGGGCTAACTTTTTTGCCAGGGCTTTAGCTTCCGCATCAGTTAAGACAGTAGCGCCAGGCGCGGTACTCAAATTCTGGCTTCTAGGAACCGTTCCCTGATTACTCTGCGGCTCAATAGGCTTTTTGGCCGTAGTCTGGCAGCCGACAACAAAAATCATAGAAAAGGCCAGCAAAATTGAAATTACAAGCCAATTTTTTCTTATCTTGATCACCTCCTTTGCTTAATTTAAGTTTGCCGCATTTCTTCATTTTAAATCATGAAAAAAATAGAAAAGGCAGTAAATATTTACTGCCTTTTGCGCCCTGCTTTTTTCTTTCTTAATTTAATCAAGAATATATACTTTTACTGTACGCCTTCCCCAGTTTAAACACTGTTCCCTGGTTTCCATAAATACATCCAGTTTATTTCCTTTCACTGCTCCACCCGTATCAGCTGCTACGGCATAACCATATCCTTCAATATAAAGCCTGGTTCCTAAAGGTATTACCGCCGGGTCAACTGCTACCATGCCTACTTCCGGATATTTTCCCGTAGCTGTCCGCCTTCCGGTATAGGTGTAGGCAGAAGCTTGCATATAACGGGCCTCGCGGAAATCAAACCTCAAGCTACCACGGGATACAGAAGTTATAGTTCCCAAAGCTACCACTTTATTCTTGGGAGGAACCAGTATTTTGCTGTCTATAACCTCTCTTTTTACCTCTTCTCCATTGTGGTAAGTAATCCTCACTATATTCAGTGCTAAACCTTCCTGCCCTTTAACCAGCGTTTTGGTAAGGCCTTTTTCTAATGTGTTATCATAAGTTCTTTCTACCGTAAAAGGTATAGGTTCTTTTACCTCAACCTCCTTTTCCGTTACCCTTATAACTTCAATCTCCTGTCCCGGTACTGTATACTGGGTAGGATTAGTTTTTACTATGTCTTTATCTCCCAGTTTTACTCCTGCTAGTTCTATAGCCTTACTTATCGTAACTGGTGTAGTTATTACCTCTTTTCTTTCTCCATCTGCTATTACCACTACTTTAAAAGCTCTCGTTACCACAATCCTGGTATTTTTCTGCACTCTGGTATTTAAGCCGGGCTCAACTTTATCCTTGTCGCCCAAAACTATTCCTTTCTTTTGCAAAACATCTGCTACGGTACCTGAGAAAAATACACAAGTCTTTATTACCTTCCCATCAACTTCAACAGTAACCGGTTTTTGCAGGGCAAAGAACAGACTTACCAGTAAAAGCAGGCCGCCTAAAACAGCCGCTATAAGGTAAGTGCTCTTCTTAGACCATACAATACCCATTTCTCTCCTCCTTTTTTTAGGAACCAGGGAAATGATTCCTTCGTTTCATTTTAGACAGAAACCAGACCAAAAGTCAAATCTTAATCCATATTTTTACTTATATGATTTTCTCTTCCAGGCCGTAAGCTCCTTTCTTTAAATTATTATCCTGATAAATTTATTTTATTCCTCAAAATAAAAACAAATTGTCACAATAAATTTTTATATAAAAAAATAAGGGCGCTTTTTCGCACCCTTAGCGCAAATGGAAAACTTTTTCCGCATTCAAACTCGTAATATAAGCTACCTCTTCCCAGCTTTTTCTCTTTATTTCCGCAATTTTGCCTGCTACATAACTTACATAAGCCGGTTCATTACGCTTACCCCGCACTGGCTCCGGAGCTAAGTAAGGACAGTCGGTTTCAATAAGCATCCGCTCTAGCGGGATATTGGCTGCTACCTCCACCGTTTTGCGAGCATTATTAAAAGTTACCGGCCCGGCAAAAGATATATAAAATCCCTCTTTCATAAGTTCGATCGCCATAGGCAAATATCCAGAATAGCAGTGCATGACACCACCGTTTAGCCCCGCTTTTTCTTTTTTGATTATATCCAGAACCTCCTGATGGGCGTCCCGGTCATGTATTACCACCGGCTTTCCGGCTTCACGGGCCAATTTTATCTGGGCAATGAAGGCTTCCTTCTGTTTTTCTCTGGGTGATAGATTGCGGTAGTAATCAAGCCCTATCTCTCCTACGGCTACCACTTTTTCTTCCCGGGCCAGCTGGTAAAGCTTATCCAGCGTCTCTTCATCCAATTCCTTGGCATCATGCGGATGTACACCGACTACGGCATATATACCTTCATATTTACGGGCTAACTCGACTGCTTCCACTGAAGTCGGATAATCATATCCTATACATATTATTTTTTTTACTCCTGCCTCTTTTGCTCTTTTTAATACCTCTTTTAGGTCAGCTTTTAAAGCCTTATCTTGCAGATGAGCATGGGTATCTATAAGCATATTCTTCTTCTCCTTTATCTTACCTGGGTACCTGACGGTACCTTGCTTACAGTTAAAACTTCCAAAAGATTTTCCTCCCGGTCAGAAGCAGCCAGGATCATGCCCTCGGATAAAACTCCCCGTAATTTAGTCGGTTTAAGGTTAGCTACCAGTATAACTTTTTTGCCTATCAGCTCTTCGGGCTGATAATACTGGGCAATACCTGAAACTACCGTTCTTTCTTCTTCACCTACTTTAACCTTAAGAAGCAAAAGCTTATCTGCATTCGGCATTTTTTCACAGGCAACTACTTCGGCAACCCTAAGGTCCAGCCTGGCAAAATCGTCAATAGTTATATACTCCTTTTCTTTACTTTCTTCTTTTACCTCGGCTTTTTCCTTGACTTCCTGCACCTTATTGTCCTCCTTTAAGCTTTTTACATCTATACGGGGGAAAAGAGGCGCCCCTTTCTTAACCTTGCTCCCTTCTCTGGTCAGCCCAAATATACCAGCTTCCTCCCATTTAAGATTATGGGGATCAGCAAAAAGAGCAATCTGTTCATTTACCCGCCCAGGCAGGGTAGGCATAGCCGGAGCCAGCATTATAACTGCGGCTCTTATAGCTTCGGCCAGATTGTACATCACCGTAGCCAGACGACCTCTTTTTTTATCCTCTTTTCCTAAAAGCCAGGGTTCTGTTTCATCAATATATTTGTTGGCCCTAGCCACCAGCTTCATGACGGCCATAATATAGCCGGCAAAATCAAGTTTTTCCAGTTTCGCCGTAGCTTCCGCATAAGCCTCATTAAATACCCTTATTAAATCATCATCTACCTCATCTTTAACCAAAGGAGCAGGGATCTCTCCAGCAAAATATTTATCAATCATGGCTGCCGTACGGCTTATAAGATTTCCCAGGTCATTGGCCAGATCACTGTTTATGCGGTTTACCAGCATTTCTTCGGAATAAAAACCGTCCTGCCCGAAATTAAGCTCTTTTAAAAGATAATAGCGCAGGGCATCTACCCCGTATTTTTCTACCAGGATCAAAGGATCTACCACATTGCCTTTAGATTTTGACATCTTGCCCCCTTCCAGCATAATCCAGCCGTGGGCAAAAACTTTTTTCGGCAGCGGCAAATCCATAGCCATAAGCATAGTAGGCCAGATAATAGCATGAAAGCGCAGTATATCTTTGGCCATAAGATGAACATCAGCCGGCCAGTAACGGTTAAATTTTTCCTTATCTTCCCCATAACCTATGCCGCTTAAATAATTTATCAAGGCATCAAACCATACATAGATAACATGATCTTCCTTAAAAGGAACCGGAATCCCCCACTTAAAGGTGGTACGGGAGACGCAGAGGTCTTCCAGTCCGCTCTTGATAAAGTTTATAACTTCATTGCGCCTGGATTCAGGCTGAATAAAATCAGGATTATTATATATATGTTCAAGTAAACGGTCGGCATATTTGGACATGCGGAAAAAATAGCTCTCTTCTTTCAATAATTCTACTTCCCTTCCACAGTCCGGGCATTTGCCATCTACCAGCTGTCTTTCCGTAAAGAAGGTTTCACAAGGAGTACAGTACCAGCCTTCATACTGGGATATATAAATATCCCCTTTATCATAAACCTTCTTAAAAAGCTCCTGTACCACTTTCTCATGCCGGGGCTCGGTAGTACGTATAAAATCATCATTGGAAATAAAAAGTACCTTCCACAAATGCTTTATATTCTCGACAATCCGGTCTACATGTTCCCTAGGTTCTAACCCCCTTGATCTGGCAATCCTTTCAATCTTCTGCCCGTGTTCATCGGTTCCGGTTAGATAAAATACATCGTAGCCACACATTCTCTTGAAGCGGGCTACACAGTCAGCCGCTACGGTAGAATAAGCATGTCCTATATGCAGATTATCGCTGGGATAATAAATAGGAGTAGTGATATAAAAAGTACCTTTTTTCTCCACAAATTTCCCTCCTGTACCTTTATTCCCTTACCATCTTTTTACCAAACGCTAACAACATACCATTTATATACTAAGCCAAAAATACTCATTTTACAAATAAAATTCCTCCGGTAATCCCGGCATTAAGCCCAAGCCTTGTAAAATGATGGCTTTTTTTAGATTATTCCCCAGTAAACCGGGAACAAAAATAGGCAAAAAAATTTTTTCCTGTCCATTTATGTTGAAAAATAGCTTGACTTTTTCTGCCATTGTTGGTGCACTTTGTTGTGAAAACTAGTATAAAATGACAGGGGGTTTAGTAATTACTATGATGAAATCAACAGGTGTTGTAAGAAAAGTGGATGAGTTAGGACGCATTGTTATCCCTATCGAGCTCAGACGCACTATGGGCATTGAAGAAAAAGATGCTCTGGAAATCTATGTCGACGGTGATAAGATCATCCTCAAAAAATACGAACCGGCTTGTATTTTTTGCGGCAATGCCGAAGAAGTAATTAACTATAAAGGTAAAAATCTGTGCCGCAACTGCCTTACCGAACTCAACAAACAGGTAGGATAAAATAGTACATAACCTTTTTAATCATCATATTCGTCCAGAAAGGACTTATAAAGTTCGGATTTTTTTATTTTGTATTCCCGGGCCTTCATTTTGAGGGCCTCTTTTTTATCCATACCTTTATCGATGAGCATTTTAACCTCTGCTAAAACCTTTTCCCTGTCTACCTCTTTTTCCTCCCTATCTCCTTCTACTATCAGGGTAAATTCACCTTTAGGCGGGTTATGGGCAAAATATCTCTCTATTTCCCTTAAACTCCCTCTCCTCACTTCTTCGTAAAGCTTGGTAATTTCTCGGGCTACGGCTATCCTTCTTTCTTCTCCTAAGATTTTAGCCATAGATTGCAGAGTCTTTACCAGACGGTGCGGCGCTTCATAAAATATGAGGGTTCTTTTTTCTCTTTTTAATTCCTGCAGAAGCTTTTCGCGTGCTCCTTCTTTAGCCGGCAAAAAACCGACAAAAACAAAAGAAGAAGTATCCATTCCGGATAAAGCAAGGGCGGAAACTAACGCACTAGGCCCGGGCACAACTTCTAAAGGTATCCCTTCCTCTATGGCTTTTTTAATCAATCCTGCACCGGGATCAGATATCCCCGGCATCCCGGCATCAGAAACCAGGGCAATGTTTTTCCCTTCTCGAAGCAGCTTTAGGATATAAGCTTCTCTTTCCTGTCCTGAGTGCTCATGATAGCTTATAAGCGGCTTTTTTATCTTATACCGGGCCAAAAGCTTGGCCGTATGACGTGTATCTTCACAGGCTATCAAGTCTACCCGGCGCAAAGTTTTCAAAAGCCTTACACTTACATCTTCCAGATTGCCTATCGGGGTTCCACATATGAAAAGCTTGCCCATACTATCTCCCATAAATCTCCTTCAGTTCTGCACAGTAATCTCCATCATCTTCATAAATAAACAAAGGCGGTAATACCTGCAAGAGGGAAGATTTATTTTTAATCCCTTCTACCAAAACAAGTTTGGCCGGCTGATCTTTTTTCGCATGTACCCATCTTACCCGGCTAATTCCTAATTTATTCGTTTCTAAAGCCTTAACTCCCTCTAAAAAGCGGGCTGCTCGCTGTATGAAAGCAAACCTCCCTCCCGGAGCTAGAAGATAAGCAGCCGCTTTGGCCACCGTTTCCAGATCGACCTCCAATTCATGCCGGGCTATAGCTTCCTCCTCATTCTGGCTTATCCGGCCCTCATTTTTTCGCCAAAAAGGAGGGTTGCATACTATAAGCTCAGCACATGCTGCCGGCAAAATCTCTTTTATTTTTTTTATGTCTCCCGGTATGATCTCAATTCTCCCTTCCAGCCGGTTAAGCTGTATGCTTCTTCCTGCTCTATCTACCATAGAGGGCTGGATTTCCACCCCTTTTATTTTTATCTCCTTATCCCGCTGGCTTAAGATGAGAGGAATAACCCCACTGCCGGTTCCCAAATCAATAACGGTTTTTACTCCCTCCAGCCGGCAAAAATGAGCCAGGAGGACAGCATCTATGGAAAAGCGGTAGCCTTTTTTCGGCTGAATAATCTTAAGATCCCCTATGATAAGATTATCCAGGGTTTCTTCCTCTTTTAAAAACAAGTCTATTCCTCCTATTCTTTTTCCATAAACGCTATGCAAAAAAGGCATTCCCCCTGCCGCACCTGTCCAAAAGAAGCAGGACATACATGATAGCCTTCCTTATAAAGCCTGCCTAACTTTTCATAACTCTCTCCCTGTAAAAACAGGTTTTCCGTTACTGCGGGCAGCCGGGTTTCTTCTTCATATAAAGCCATACTTTTTTCCAGATTAGCTATCCGCTCTTTCAGTTCCCCCACTTCCAGGATAAGTTCCCGGATTATCATCTTGAGCTCCTGGACACTCTTTTCCATTATGGTCCTCCTCAATCAACTTTTCACCATACTCATCCATATCACAGGCGGCGATTATATCTATATCTTCCTGCGGGTTATCCTCATAAAGTTCTGATTCGTACTTAAGGCAGCACATAAGCCTTCCGCAGCTGCCTGATATCTTGGTAGGATTAAGGGAAAGATTCTGTTCCTTGGCCATGCGGATAGATACCGGCTGAAACTCTCCGAGGAAAGTATGGCAACATAAAACCCGGCCGCAGGTTCCTATCCCTCCTACCATCTTGGCTTCATCTCTAACCCCTATCTGCCTTAATTCGATCCTGGTTTTGAAAATAGATGCCAGGTCTTTTACCAGTTCCCGAAAATCTACCCTGCCTTCAGCGGTAAAATAGAATATTATCTTTCCTCTATCAAAAGTATATTCTACATCTATCAGATGCATGGGCAGTCCATGTTCCTTAACCTTCTCTTTACATATTTCCAGAGCATCCTTCTCCTGAGCCTTGTTATTAAGATACTGAGCTGTATCTTCCTCCGTAGCCTTGCGCAAAACCTTTTTAAGCGGCAGAACCAGCTTTTCTTCTTCTATATTCCTCCTGCCTATTACTACGGTCCCGTATTCTATCCCTCTTATAGTTTCTACAATAACCGGATCTCCTACTTTTACATCTATATCTTCCCCATCAAAATAGTATATCTTTCCTGCCGGTTTAAACCTTACGCCTACTACCCAAGGCATAAAACCAAAACCCCTTTCTCCTTTCTTTTTGGGGCTAAGCTTATAAGGCCCTTTCAGAACAAAGCATTTTTCACTGCATAACAAACATTTATGTTAATAAGCAAGGAATTTACATTTCTCCGATAATAGCCTTTAAGCACGCCTATCTTATTTATAGCTTGTCTCAATTTTTCTTCATTTAACCTTTTATTAAGCATTTTAACTATATCCTGGCTCTCCTTTACCGTAAGCAACAACTCTTCTCCTGTACTATTATATACCAGCATATCCCTTAAAATAGTTTCCAGCATACGTATTATAAGCTGAGGATTAGCTTCCATCTTTTCGGCCGCTTCTCCTATGGCAGCTTCTCCGTCTCTGCCTAAAATGCTTACTATATAAAGCGCTGTCTGCCAGTTTTTCGAGATTTCCTCTTCCCCAAAATGCAGAGCATAGGCAACACTTCCCTGTCCCAATCTAGCTGCCTCTTTTGCCTTTTCTTCGCTTATCCCCCGGGTAAGGAGTATCTCCTCTAGTACCCTGGAGGGTAAAGGCGAAAACCTTATTACCTGGCAGCGGGATACTATTGTTTCTAAAAGCGTATTTTCATCAGCTATCAGAATTATAACCGCATAAGAAGGCGGTTCTTCCAGGGTTTTCAAAAGGGCATTGGCCCCTTCCATACTTAACAGGTGGGCATCCCTTATTATAGCTATACGGTGCCCCGCATGATAAGGCTTTAAAGCCAGCCAGGGTTCCAAGTCTTTAACTATTTTATCTTTGCCCAGCAAGGTTTTGTTTTCATCTCTCTCAATAACCAGAAGATCGGGATGCATACCTTCCCTAAGATACAGTGCTGCATTCTCGTCTTCCCTGGATAACAAAGAATAAGCCCACATTCTGGCCGTAAGCATCTTGCCTACCCCTTCGGGACCTATAAAGAGGTAAGCATGGCTTATATTTCCTCCCTCAGCAGCCTTTTTCAGTATATGCAAAGCTTTATCCTGTCCTTTAACCTGGGCCAGAAAAGGCATATAAATTCACCTGCCGCTAAAACTTAGCCATTTTAAATTATATCATCAGATCTACCAGCATACCCCGTATCTTATCAAGTTTATCTAAAATAGCTACTGGTTCTGCCTTATTAAGGACAAATTCATTTATCAGTTCTTCTAGCTCCCGATCAACAGTTTCTACTGTAATCAGAATAGTCCTCCCGCGACGGCTCCGGCTCCTTTCCCGCTTCAAAAGATAAGCCCGGGCTATCGCTTCCTCTAAAAATGCCTTTACCAGTTTTTTGTAAAGCATAAGATCCTGCAAACTGAGCCTTTCCTTTAAGCGGCGGGCTGTCTGGTCAATGCGGTTTAAAATCTCCTGCATTTTAAGGTTAATTTCGTTTTCTCTTTGCGCCCCAAGCTCCTGCTCAAAACTCGCATTAGCACCTCTATTTACTATTCTCGCTTCTAAAGAGCGGGGAATATTAAACTTAGTCCATTCCTTCTTATCTCGCTCTATCTTCATTTAACCCACTTCCCTGTAAAAAAAGACTGACCGCAGCCAGCGCATCATTTAAAACCTCTTCCAGGCTGCGCCCGGCATCAATAACTTTTATCCTTTCCGGTTCCCTTCGGGCCAGTTCTAAATACCCGGCACGCACTTTTTCCTGGAAGGGCAAGCCTTCCCCTTCTAGTCGATCTTCCTTTTTTCCCCGCCTTCTTTTTATACCTATTTCCGGGTCAATATCCAAAAGTATTGTCAGATCAGGTTTCAATCCCCCGGTGCAAAGCTGGTTGAGCATTTCCAAAAATTCTAAATCTAGTCCCCGCCCATAGCCTTGATAGGCTAAAGTAGAATCAATATAGCGGTCAGCCACCACTATTTTCCCGGCCTCTAAAGCCGGCCTTATCACCTCATCTACCAGCTGACTGCGGGAAGAAGCATATAAAAAAGCTTCCGTACGCGGAGTTATGCTGCTATTTTTAAAATCCAGCAGAAGTTCGCGGATTTTTTCCGAAATAAATGTTCCTCCCGGTTCCCTTACCCCTACTGGATTATAATCTTGCAAAAAAGATAAAATGCCTTCCTTAATGCTGGATTTTCCACTGCCATCAATACCTTCGATACTTATAAAAACCCCCATCATTTTTATCCCCTTTTTTATCCCTATGTCTCAATTATATCAATAAAATTAAGATCTTTATCCTTTATTCCTACCAGATAAGCTCCCCTTGTTTTAAGATACATAATATAATCATACACTTCTTCACTTATAACTTCTCCCGGCAAAAGGCAGGGTATGCCTGGAGGATAGGCAGCAACCATTTCCCCGGCTATAAACCCTTTGCTCTCCTTAAACTTCACTTGCTTTTTAGGGGCCAGAAAAGCCTGTCTGGGAGTTAAGGCTACCTGGGGTATCAGGTTTATGGCCCGGGGTTTATCCTTCCTTTTCCCATTATAATACTTTTCCGCTATAAAGGCTAAGCTTTTATACAATTTTTCCCAATCTTCGCGTTCATGAAAAATAGACATCATGGCTAAAATAAGATGAGGCTGGCTCATTTCTACCTGGATACGGTAATCCCTGCGCAGTAGATAATCCAGCTTATAACCATCAATAGTCAATCCATCGCAGAAGATTACCAGTTTCAAAGGATCATGTCCCGTTACTCCCTCGGCTTCTAAAAATTCATCCCCACACCGCAAGCCTTTTATCTGGTTAATCTTTTTCTTATATTCCTCGGCCCATCTTAAAGCCCGATCTAAAAGTTCATAACCTTTTTCTTCCATAACCGCCCGTGCCATTTCAATCGAAGCCAATATAGGATAAGAAGGGCTGGTGGTAGTCAAAAGCGTATAAGAACGAAATATCCGTTCTTTATCTTTAAGGGAAGATGATATATGCAGACAGGCCCCTTGATTAAAAACCGGCAGGGTTTTATGCAGGCCGTTTACCACGGCATCAGCTCCTGAAGCCAGGGACGATGGTGGATAAGAGGGATGAAAAGCAAAATGTCCGCCATGAGCTTCATCTACAGCAAGAGGAATATTATATCTCCCAGCTAGCTCAGCTATGCCTTTTATATCCGAAGCCGTTCCATAGTAAGTGGGGCTGGTGATAAAAATAAATCGAGCACCAGGGTTATCCATAAGTGCTTTATCCACATCAGCTGCGGCCACGGCTAAAGGCAGCCCCCATTCCCCATCCACCTTATAAGGTATATATACCGGCTTACAGCCAGCAAGCACCATTCCTCCAAAAAATGAAGTATGCATATGGCGATTAACCAGAACTTTTTCCCCTTCCCCAGCTAGTCCTAAAAAAAGAGCTTGTATGCCCGAGGTAGCTCCATTTACCAAAAAAAAGCTTTGATAGGCTCCATAGACTTTAGCCAGCAGTTGTCTGCTCTCTTCGATTATCCCTGTTGGCAGGTGCAAATTATCAAAAGGCGGAATTTCCGTAACATCAAAAAAGCCCATTTGCTTGAAAACAGGCGGAGCCAAACCTTTTCCTCCGGCATGTCCTGGCATATGAAGACGTACACAGTTTTCTTCCATATATTTAAGCAAAGCAGAATAGATAGGGGTCTTACCTGCCAAAAAGCTCACCTCGTCTACCCGCCAAAGCGGCATAAAACTTTCTTTCTTATTCTAAGGTTTATAAAATCCTCTAGCAAGTAAAAAAGGGGATTATTCCCCCTTTTTCATTTGAGAATTTTTTTTATCTTTTCTTTAACCACTTCATATTGAGCCGAATCTATATCCAGATGGACAATCTCTTCTTCGCATTTTTTACATATAAAAGCTTTTTTTAGTTTTATAACCCCTCTAATCCCCTCCGCCGGTATCTTTCCGCATATACAACAGCAAGGCAAAACTTTACATTCTCTGTCTTCTGACCAAGGCAAAATTTGATTAAGCACTTTTTTACACCCTTTTATTTTATATTTTTCCCCAATTAATTATATGTATATAATAGATAAATTGTTAAAATCGTTAATATCTAAGAAAAAATAACCCTTATCTAGGCCTCTTCAAAAAGATTTTTAATTCTTATCCCGTAAAAGCCTTACTGTTTTGCTATACTTTTAACGAGCACAATCACTTTCATAGTCTTTATTCTCCCCAGGCTCTGAAAGCCCTGGATTTATGTCATTACTGTCATTATAAACTTCCCTATCTACTGAGCTTTCTCTGTCATTAACTTCCCTCATCTTTTCTGTAATTTCATCACTAGTAGTATCATCTAAACTACTGTTATGGTTATCAACATAATTATTATCATCATTAATAAATTCACCAATTTCATTATCGGGCATACAATCTCTGTCTAAAATTATATCTTCCTCTATGTCTTTTGGTATAGAAATATAATCTGTAGGTAACTTGGCTAAAAGCTCAACATGTTTTAAATACCAAGGACAGGGATTCCAATAAGTACCCAGACCAATTATATCACGATGATCAAATGTATCCATGATACCCATAAAATTCCATACGCCTGGAACCGGGTTACCATCGAAATTTATTATACGATCATTTGAATTAATTTTAGGTCCATTTTGAGAAATTACATTTACCGCTCCATCATTAGGCCACCATTCACTAGTTACAGGGATTTTTCCTGGTATATTGCGTGTATAAGAACCCATAAAATAGGCACTCTGCCAGCCCTCTAGATACATACTCCATATAGGAACCTGGTAATCAGAGAATCTAGATTTAGTTGTAGCCTGAGTAGCCCATGAAAAATAATATACATCTGGCTGGGCCTTTACCCAACTATTTAATTCAGCAGCTCCTTCAATGCTCACATCATAATTAGCAAGATCACGATTTGTCATCCAAAAACTGCTATTTATGATTCGTTTCAGATATTCATAAGTAGACTCTTCTTTTTTATAAGTTAACCCCCATTGATCAAGCTTTAGATCATATTTTAAATTAGAATTATCCGATAAAGGTGTTGAAGCTATCAATCCTATTAGATGTTGCCGCCAGGTTACACTTTTAGGATCATTATAGTAATAATCAGCAAGTGAAGTTCCATCATGAGGAGTTGATATAGTAGTTACGCTTTTAACCCAATTATTCCCTCCCATAAAAAGAGGAGAAACATTTTCCTGAGAATAATTTCTTTCCTCTTCGCAACCCTCAGCAAGAAGCTGTACTAAAGTTCGTATAGTTTGCCCTCCCATGCTATGTCCAATAAGATGAACCTTTTTCATCTCTCCAGTTTTAGGATCAATTTTACCTAAATCAGGAATTAATCCCGGATAAGTCCTTCCATAACGTTTATGTCCATATTTAGCAGCATGAGCAGCTCCATAATCTACTGTTCCTCCCACTAGCTGAGCATAGAGTTCACATGCACGATCCCAATTACTTGATACCGGCCCTATAGACACTGTATATACTTCGTAACCACGAGACTTAAGATATTCTTGTATATCATAAACCCCACCCCAATATTTTATAACACCACCTAATTCATCGCGTCCAAAACCGCCTAATCCATGGACAAGCACTATAGGATACTTATTACCTGATGAATTACAATTCTGGCTAGCATAAACAAATTGCGGAAAACCCATCAACTCCAGAAATACAATGAGTAAAATAAACAAAGAAAGATAACGATGTTTTAGAATTTTACCCATTTACAATATATACCCCCTTGGAATTTCTTAATATATTTCACAATATAATATTACTAATCGAAACAAAAGGAAACAACTATTTTTTTTTAGGAATATGGTAATAATTTTTAGAAGAGATAAAAAACTTCAAATCAGAATTTACACAAATGTATCTACAAAACATAGATGTTGTGGCCAAAATTGAGGCAATTTTGGAAAAGCTAAGCAATTTATTGATCACAGGATGAATAGGTTTCTTATCAGGATAGGGTTGAAGAAAAAAATGAGGCAAACTAGTAGTAGGATAAACCTTGTAGGATATGAAAAGAAAGGTAATGCAACATCTTCTCAGCGAAGTCCCAAAGGCTTTCATACAGTTCAAATAGGAAGTGAATATCAGGTACTCATGTATTTATAGCTTAGGAAGTCAGATTTTGATTGATGCAGGCAAAACGCAAAAATATAGCCAATACACCCTTGATAGAAAATCTGTAAAGCAAAAAAAGCAGTCGTGCAAAAAAACACGGTATTTTTATGATTTTTATGGCTTCTTGCAAAAAATTCAATTTCTTCACCAAAAATAAAGCCGCAGAAAAAATTAATCCTGGCAACGACCTACTCTCCCACAGCTTCAGCTGCAGTACCATCGGCGCTGGAGGGCTTAACTTCCGTGTTCGGGATGGATACGGGTGTTTCCCCTCCGCTATCGTCACCAGGAATCCTTATTCCCTGAATCCCTCAAAACTGCAGATAGCGCTTTAACCTCAAGGTCCTTAGGTCAAGACCTCGATCTATTAGTACCGGTCGGCTTAATACATCGCTGTACTTACACCCCCGGCCTATCTACCACCTAG
>NZ_FQWY01000057.1 GCF_900129805.1 Thermosyntropha lipolytica DSM 11003 | reverse complement strand
CATTGGTGCTTTTCTTTTCTTCTTCCCAGAGCCTTATTCTTTCCGCAAGTCCCCAGTTCCAGGCAAATCTGGCACAGCCGGCATGTTTTTTGAGAAGGGTTAGCTGTTCCTGATTAGGTTTTAATTCATACCGGTAGGCTTTATTCACCAGCATTCTCTATGGCCTCCATGGCTTTTTTTACCCGGTTTTTGGCTGACCTTCTGCCCTCCCTCTTTTTCTTCGCCGACCTTAACCAGTATTGTCCCAGTTGGGGTCTGGTAAGCCGGGACAGGCAGCTTGCCTTCTTTATACCACTTCCAGGCGGTTTTATAGTTAATTCCTTGTTTTTTTGCCCATTCGCTTAACTTAATGTAGGTATTATATCATAAAAAGTAATGTTTTAGTATATTTTGGTTAACAGTTAAAAACCCTTAATTTGTATCTCGTCCATAAAGCGTTCCCTCTCTGATTTTTGCACTTATTAATTTCTTTAATTATAAGGATCAGGTTTTGTAATTTTTTTATATATTAAACTTCTATACTAATTTCGTTGCCTAAAGTAGAAGCTAAATTAAACAAAAGGATAAGAGTTTTTCCCTTTAACTCAAATTCTGCTCCTAAACCCTTAAGGCTCATCTCGCGATAAAATCCATCCACTCCTGCATTATTTCCTCTCTATCCTCACCATATTCAACTGCCGCTTCCATTAAAAAACAGAGCATTTTCTGTATTACTCCTAGCTCACACTCTCTGGTAGTTATTATATTGATATTTTTTCCCTCTTTTATTAATAAAGAAGCCGCCATAAAATCATATCGTTTCATCTCCTGCAGTTTTTCCTGGTGATAAATTTTTACATATCCATTATAGATAAAAGGCGCCCCCTCCCACCACAAATCACCTTCTTCTCTTAATTCCTGATCACTCATTTTTTCAAAAAATCCCCAGTTCTCCTTGTATTTTTTGATATTAATCCTTTTGTCTCCCCCACAGTTATAAACATCCTCGATATGAACCTTAAGCAAATGAGCGGTTATTTCTGGAGGATCATCATAATCAGAAGCTATCAAAAACTGATTCTGGTAAAAATTTTTAAGCCTGGTTAACAGCTCTTTTCCTGCCTCTCTAATAAATGATTTTTTCTTTCTTCCCCAGTTGCATATGTATAGTTCTCCCTGGTTATCGTCAACCACTTCGGTCACGGCATAGATAATAAAAGGCTTGTCTGTTTTTAATTTAAGAACATCAGGAATTTTCTCCTTGTTTTCACAAATGCCAGCTTCCACTTCATACCCTTCCTTTATCTCCCACATGTAGCTGTAATTGTACATACAGAAACGCTCCCCCTTGTAATCCCTAATCGCTAGCCTATATCCCCTGTTGCAGCCAAAACCCTATTTCTGGTATTTAATTACATTATACCTGAGAAAACATTTGCGGAAAAGCTTCTCATATGCAGGCTAATATAAAAAAGAAGGGCAGGGTTTAAACCAAAAGTTCAACTCGATTTTTTCCCGGCTAATTGCAACCAAAAAATAAGACACAAAAGGTACGCTTATTATTGTTTCACGTGAAACAAAATAGTTAAAGCCGGCTATGTACCTGTCCTGCCGGCTTTTATTCCGTTCTATCCTATTATCCCCCATAATTCCAGAATCCTCTGCAGGTCATCTTCGCTGTAATAATTTATCTCAATTTTCCCTCCCCGTCGGGTTTTCGTTACCTTAACCCTGGTCCCCAAATAATCCTGCAGCTTTTCTTCCACCTCTACCAGTTCGGGAATTTTTTCATCAGCTCTTTTCCTGCGGGCAGCCGCTTTTTTTTCTACCTTCCGTACTGACAAATTTTTTTCCACTATCTCCCGGGCCATAGCAATCTGTTTTGCTGCATCCTCGATAGCCAGTAAAGCCCGGGCATGCCCGGCTGTCAGTTTTCCCTCTTCCAAAAACTTCAAAACCTCCGGGGGCAAATTGAGAAGCCTTACCGCATTGGCAATATAAGCCCGGCTCTTCCCCAGTCTTTCTGCCAGTTCCTCCTGGGTATAGCCAAAGCGTTCCAGCATATTTTTAAGGGCACGCGCCTCTTCTACGGGATTAAGGTCTTCTCTCTGCAGATTTTCAATCAAGGCTATTTCTGCTGCTTTTTCATCAGCGATTTCTTTTACCAGAGCCGGGATGCGGGTAAGCCCTGCCATTTTGGCGGCCTTAAATCTCCTTTCTCCCGCTACTATTTCATATCCTCCGGGAACTGAACGCACCAGTATCGGCTGTAAAACTCCATTTTCCTTTATAGAAGCGGCAAGCTCCGCCAGTTTTTCTTCATCAAATACCTGTCGGGGCTGGTCCGCACGCGGGAAGATATCATCCAAGGGAATATCTACTACCTTTAATTCATCTCCCGCTTCGATTCCGGCATCACCAAAAAGGGCTTCCAGTCCTTTACCTAATCCTCTTTCTTTCTTTTTCACGCTCTACTACCTCCCTGGCTAATTCCCGGTAAGCCTCCGCTCCTCTGGAACGGGGATCATATAAGGTAATCGGCTTGCCATGGCTGGGGGCTTCGCTGAGCCTTATATTCCGGGGAATCAATGTACGATATATTTCTTTGCGGAAGTGTTTTTTTACTTCATCTACCACCTGAATCGACAGATTGGTCCTGCCATCAAACATCGTAAATACTATGCCTTCTATCTGCAGTTCCGGATTAAACCTCTTTTTAACCAGGTTTACCGTGTTTATGAGCTGGCTCAAGCCTTCCAGAGCATAATATTCACACTGCAAAGGTATAAGCACCGAATGGGATGCGGTGAGGGCATTTAGCGTAAGCAAACCCAAAGAAGGCGGACAATCAATAAAGATGTAGTCATAAGCAAAAACCAGAGGTGATATTTTGTGTTTTAATATCTTCTCCCTTCCCTCTTGTCCGGCCATTTCCACTTCCGCACCTGCCAACCCCATTGTGGAAGGAATAAGCCTGACTCCGGGGATAGATGTATTTATGACTGCCTCTTCGCTTTCCACCTCTCCGGATATAACACTATATATACATCTTTTAAGCCTGCTCCTTTCTATCCCCAAACCGCTGGTCGCATTTCCCTGGGGATCCAGGTCAATTATCAATATCTTATATTGCATTTCGGCCAGCGCCGCCGCCAGATTTATAGCTGTGGTAGTTTTACCTACCCCGCCTTTTTGATTGGCAACCGCTATTATCTTACCCATAATAGCCAAACTCCTTTACCCAGATTAGATAAATATTTCTCGATGCATAATCCAAAAACCTTCCTTAAGCTTAATTTAAATTAACTAAATTAAGTATCCCTCTGCTGCAAACCTAGATTTCTGGACATATCTTCCTGCTGGGACAGCCGGCTTTTTCCCTCCTATTTTAACTTTTCCGGCACAGCTCCCCAATATATATTTTTCATTCGGGCCATGTTTAGCCGTGTTTGATTGTTTTTTATCTGTTGTTTGCAAATCTTTGCTCGCCAAACAACAGTTCATCCCATCAATCCCCATCAGCCTTAACAGATCAAAAAATCCCCACAGGAAAAAATAAAAACTCTACCCCTTAAATAGGCCTTTCCCTAAAAAGGATTATACTTTAAAAATGTTTCACGTGAAACATTTTTATAATAACCGCCCGGGCTCCATTTGGCATTACCCGGCAATTATATTGATCGCCTAAGTTATGTTTTATATAAATTCTCATAAAAATTTGAAAATAGAAAATTTAATTTCTTTTAATTTCATATGTAATAAAATATATTTTTGTATTATAATTATGTCACAATATGTTATAAATCGCGTTTTTATTACACCAGAGAACATCGCTTTCCATCCAGCAATATATTGTATTACCAAACCACATCACCACAACAAAACTGGAGAGGGTAAGGGGGATTATGATGGCAAGCAAGTTTGAGTACAACCAGGAAGCGCTCAAAAATCTGCAGATTGAAGACCCAAGTATTTTAGACCGCCTTATCGACGGAGAATCCGCCAGACAAGCCCATCTTAAAAAAGAGCGCGGCAAAGTTGATAAGCGCATGTCGCTTAAAGAAGCCGTGCAAGAATTTGTAAAAGATGGGGATATTTATGCTGATAGCGGTTTCAGCTATGTCCGCACGCCTCTGCAGGCGCTCTTTGAAGTAATGCGCCAGGGCAAGAAAAACCTCCAGGGCATAGGCTCCCCTAACACCAACCATAGTTATGGTATTCATTACGGAACATTTAAGTATTCCCACAACTCTTATCTAGGGGCAGAAATGAGAGGAACAGACCGCAGCTACAGCAAAGCGGTAAAAGAAAAAAAGGTCAAAATCCTCTCCGAATGGAGCCACGGCGCTATGGCACTTGGATTTAAAGCTGCTCAGCTCGGCGCTCCTTATCTGGCCTGTAAATCCATGATCGCCAGTGATATGGTAAAATACAATCCTTATGTAAAGGTGGTAGACAACCCGTTCAAAAAAGAAAAAGACCCGGTATGCCTGGTTCCAGCCCTGTATCCGGATGTTGTATTCATCCATGTGCAGTGGGCTGATAAATATGGCAATGCGCGCATTTACGGCCCGGCGGTAAATGATATAGCCCTAGCTGCTGCCTGCCGCAAAGTAATAATCACCGCAGAAGAAATTGTACCTGAATCCGACCTGCGTAACACCACCAATACAAATGTTATCCCCTTCATGTTCGTAGATGCCGTAGTCCATCTGCCTTACGGCGCTCTTCCCGGTAACTGTCCTGGCTATTACTACTGGTCCCGGGAATTCTGGGAGTGGGGAATAAGAATCGCTTTATCTGGCAAAGATGACAAATATTTAGAAAGTTTCTGGGACTACTGGGTATTCAGCTGCAAAGACCAGTTTGACTTCCTGGAAAAACTAGGCGGAGTACGCTGGCTCAATAAACATCAGGTAATTGAAAGGGCTTTAAACGGCACCAACGAAGATGACGGCATAGATTTAAGCTATGAAAGCGTAATTCCGAAATGGGATGAAGAATAAGGAGGGGTTGTATTATGTCAGTTGCACCGGCTAACCCTTTAGAAATGCTGGCTTATGTAGTATCCAGACACATAAAAGATAAACAGATAGTCTATGTAGGAACCGGCCTTCCCATGGTAGGAGCCATTCTGGCCAAAAAAACCCATGCTCCCAACATAACCCTGGTTTATGAAAGCGGCGGCCAGGACCCGATCGAAGGCCCCATGCCCTGGTCAGTTGCCGACCCGGTTACCTGGAGAAAATCACCTATTACTATGGAAATGGCTTTATCTTTTGCCCAGGCTGCCAATGGCTATGTTGATGTTGCTTTCCAGGGAGCAGCTCAGGTTGATATGTACGGCAACCTTAATACCCATATAATAGGTAATGACTTTCTGAATCCCAAAGCCCGCCTAACCGGCAGCGGCGGAGGGAATGACCTCATTTCCCTTACTGAAAATACTGTCATAGTCGGATTACAGACCCCGGAAAAATTTCCGGCTAAGCTGGATTTCATAACCAGCCCGGGACATTTATACGGCGGCAATTCCCGCAAAGAAGCAGGCCTTTTAGGCAACGGACCAGTTGCCGTCATTACCCAGATAGGGGTATATGATTTTGAACCGGTAACCAAACGGATGCGGATAAAAAGCCTGCACCCGGGCATAACCGTAGAAATCGCCCAGGCCTGTACCGGATTTGAGCTCCTGGTACCGGAAGGAGAAATCCCGGTAACCGAAACCCCGCCTCCGGATGTGCTGGAAGTCCTGCGCAATGAAGTAGACCCGCAAAAAATCTTTATCGCCTTTCCTCCTAGATAAGGTAAAAAGCTGCCCGGGTGGGCAGCTTTTTGCTTTCTTTAAATCCCCCTTCAGCGCAAAATTTTTAAATTATTGTTCTCAAGTTTCGCATCCAGAAAACCCTGCTCAAACAGCAATAAATCGGGGGTAACTGAGCAAAAAAATTGTTGTTGACAACAAAAAACGCATCCCCGTTTGGTAAAATGGTATTAAGGAAGAAACCAAAACAATCCAAACGGAAAGGATGCGTGATTAAATGATACAACAAATTAATCCGTCTGAAAAGGTCACAACTGAAGTTTCAAAACTATTTAAGGTTTTAAAGATCAACCAGTTACTCCGTGCTGCCAACATTCGCAAAGCAAGCGGGGTAAACGTTCAACAGATTTTTGAGTTTATCTTTTTGCTTGCTTTCTTAGGCAAAAAGATGAATAGA
>NZ_FQWY01000081.1 GCF_900129805.1 Thermosyntropha lipolytica DSM 11003 | reverse complement strand
GACTATAGCCAAGATGATGAGAGGGCCTTCCGGCGGATTTTCCACGGTGCGTGCAGTAGGCTTCCGCTTGGAGGACCGCAACCAGGTAGCGGTATCCATGAACATGTTCGATACCGATGCTACACCGATATACCGGGCTTTAGAAGTGGTAAAATTTGAAGCTGCCCGTTATGGTTTAGAGGTAGTAGGTACCCAGATAGTAGGAACCGTACATTTAGATGCGCTTCTTAACTGTGTAGAATACTACCTGCGCCTGGTAGACTGGGATCGCAAGCAGATTATTGAAAATCATCTCATCGGACTGTAAGGGGGAAGAGGAATGTTAGTAGAAATGAAGGTAAAAGAATTTATAGCTGAGTTGGCTTCGGATTCTCCAGCTCCCGGCGGGGGAAGTGTTTCAGCCGTATCAGGAGCTTTGGCTGCGGGACTGGTAGCTATGGTATGCCGCTTGACTATCGGCAAAAAAGGTTATGAAGAAGTACAGAGCGAAATGGAACAGGCTCTCGCGAAAGCAGAAGCTTTACATCAAAAATTAACTCAGCTGGTCGATGATGATACTAATGCTTTTAATGAAGTAATGGCTGCTTTCAAGATGCCTAAAGAAACAGAGGAAGAAAAAGAAAAAAGAAAAGCAGCTATTCAGGAGGCTTATAAAAAAGCAGCAGATGTACCCTATACTATTGCCAAGACCTGTTTGGAAGTTTTAACCCTGGCAGAAGGTATTGTAAATAAAGTTAATACTAATGCCATAAGTGATATAGGGGTTGCTTCCTTAGCAGCTCATACCGGGCTGGAAGGAGCGGTAATGAATGTAAAGATAAATCTGCCTTCGATTAAAGATGAGACTTATGTAAATAATAGAAAGAGAGAAATTGAGGAGTTTTTAAAGCAAGGCGGCGCGAGCAGGGATAAAATCTATGAAGCAGTATGCAAAATGCTGGAAGGTTAAAGAGACCGGATCGGCTTTACCGAATAATTATTAAAGGTTAAAAAGTGGGATCGGCTTTACAAAATAATATTTCGGATGACAGAAGCGAGAGAATTAAGGCTTAAGCCTTAATACCGAAGGAGCAAGCCAGATTACTTAGTCCGGTATCTGGTGAAACTCTCAGGTTTCCGTATCGCTTCTGGACGAAACTCTGGAGAGTCTTAAAGACACCGAAGGGGCAAGCCTTGTTATGCAAAGACAGGGCGAAACTCTCAGGTCAGGGAACAGAGGACACGGATCACCTATAAAGTCTTCTGTTCCTTTTTTAAGTTATACCTGGAGGAATTTCTATGTATCAGGACGAGGTTTTAATAATAACTAACAACCCTATGGTTAAAAATATAGATAAATACGAGATATGCTGGGTGGAAGGAAAGGTAGAAGATGTTTACTACCAGACCTTAAATTGGATAGCTGCGGGACATAAATTGCTTTCCCATCCTCTGGCAGGAAGCATTAAACCTAACCAAAACCCGTATCGTTCGATCGTAGTAAGCAAAAAACAGGGTTTACCTGATGAAGGTGATTTAAAGATTATAAATTATGCTTTGGAAAAGGTAGAAGCTATGGTTGCTGAACCTACTCGTCCTGACTTGAAGGTAGACTATGCTGAAGATTTTCAGCTGGTTGATAAAGAACTGCTTTTAAGTGCTCTAGATTCATTACTTGAAAGGTAGGTGACCGGAAAATATGGAAAATGTATATGATCTTTTAGTTTTAGGCGGCGGACCGGCTGGACTTTCTGCAGCTATGTATGGAGCAAGAGGAAGATTAAAGACGGCCATCATTGAAAAAGGACGTCCGGGTGGACAGGCTGCCACCACTTCTGAGCTGGAGAACTATCCCGGATTTGGTCGGGGGACGACTGGACCTGGGCTTACCGAAGCTATGCTGAACCATGCTTTAGATTTTGGAGCTGAACTTATAAAAGATACCATAGTTTCCCTGGACCTCAAGTCTAATCCCAAAAAGGTAGTAGGAAGAAAAGGTGAATACTATGGCAAAGCCGTCATTTATGCCTTAGGTGCTGTACCCAGAATGCTCAATGTTCCCGGTGAAGGGAAGCTGCGCGGGAAG